>JAOMYS010000129.1 GCA_028372485.1 Rickettsiaceae bacterium
AATAAATAATATACTAAGATTTACGCTTTATTTCCCCCTTAACCTTTTTATTAACCCTAAAGATAATATAAAATCTCATTATATTAATTTTTTAAGAAGTTGGAGTCTATTATGGTAAAAATAAAGAAATTGAAAGCTTTCGCTTTGGCATCGACAATAATGTTTAGCAGTTACTCTGCTAGTGCAGATCTTAAAGTGTTTATTAATGATTTATATAACGCATTAGATCAAGGCCTTAAAGATGTCACTACATATGGTAAAAAAGCTGAGGTAGCAGTTAATAAAGTATCTAGGGATGCACAAACATGGTTCAACAAGACAAAAGCTAATGTAGAGAGTGGGGAGCATCTAATTACAGGATTAGGTGCTAAATTAGATTCAGATGTGAAGGGCATTAAAAATTCTAGAGATGCTGCGGGGGCTATAATTAGTAAATTACATACTCTTACTAGTGACGGAGGAGCAATAAAAAAGACCGTTGCAGGTTTGCATAATTTTGCTGAAAATATAATGGATGATACTAAGACAGCTTGGAGTGCTGCTTCTTCTGAATTTTCAAAGTTAGCACATAATAATCCTGGGTATCATGTTCTATCCGCTGGTGATGGAAAAAATATTGATTACTTAGTATGGCTTAGAGGTAGTATAAGTAACATCAAGCATAAAGCAGATGATGATTATGCAGCTGGTAAGTATAGTATTCAAGGAGGAGATGTAGCCTTTGGATTGAACAAAGGATTTGGTGATGGTTATATGCTAGGAGTTTTTTACCAATATTCTACTAGTGATAGAAATTGTCCATCTGCTAAGCATAAAAATAAGGCGCATAGCTTTGGATTAAAGGGGAATGCGTATTTAGTAGATAATTTTCATCTAATGGGCATTGGTACTTATACAGATTTAAAGTCTACTGGTGACGATTTGGGTACTAGCGGTAAAAAGATTCAAATATATAACGTTGTTGGGAAGTTAGGTTATGATTTTGATCTTGGGAATAATATGCAATTTATGCCTAAATTAGGTGTACAATATATTCATTCTACTAGGGGGTCATATACTGATACTATTAATATAGCGTGGAGATCTATGACATCTTCAAAGGTAGATTTTGTTGCAAATGCTACTTTTCAGAAGGCTATGATATATGATGATATAAAAATCCTTGGTGAATTGTTTGCAAATGTTCGTACAACAATTTCTGATAAAAGCGATAAGATACAATTTAGTATCATAGAATTAGGTGGCGATATAGCGCTTCCTGTATCTCTTTCTAAGTCTACACACACAGATGTAGGTACTAGGTTTGTATGGAGCAAAGATAATTATCATGCGTCTGCAACTTATACATATGCATTTGCTAAAAACGAAAATGGTCATATAGGAACTCTAGGTGTAAAGATAGATTTCTAGTATATTGATAAGGTAACGTTATGTTCATGAGAGTCAAAAAGCTTCAGCATTTTTTAGTAGCAACAATAATTATATTAAATAGTTATTCTGCTCAAGCTGGGCTTTTTGACTCCGTTTTTAGTGGTATTTCCAGTATTACCAAGGGCACATTTGGTGTCCTTGGTTCAAGCGCTAAAGATGTAAATAAGCCTGTTTCGAATGACATTAGTAGTAACGCATCAGAAGTGCGCAAAGCTCAAATTGTAGGTACTACTGTTATAGCTGGAATAACTGGAGCTGTTGCGGTAACAGCTATTACTGCTGCAACAGTAGTAGGAATAGTAGCTATAGCGCATGTATATAATGACCTCGGACACACAGTATTAGCAGCTGGGGATAATGCTTCATCTAATTATGCAGTTTGGATGAAAGGTGGGCTAAGTACAAGAAAACATAAAACTGATAAAGGTGCTGGGCATTCTTCTAGTACAAAAATTCATACTGCATCTATTGGGTTTAATAAGTCAATGGATAATGGGAATATGATAGGTGCTATCTATCAATATTCAAAAAACACACTTAGATCAGGTGATGATAAAAGCTCTGGTTTAACAAACCATTTCGGAGTAAATGGTAACGTATACCTGACTGATAAAATACATTTGATTGGAATTGGAATAGCTGGATTTACAAATCATACAGGAGACAA
>JAOMYS010000013.1 GCA_028372485.1 Rickettsiaceae bacterium
GTTCTCCTGGATCATAATGATAATGTTACTATCTTTGACGGCGAATAGATAGGTTAACGGTATAAAACGGGAAAACTTGTGGTTTACAAGCAGTACCCGTTATTTCCCCTCCGCACTCTCAATAAAAATATCTAGATGCTGACCTATATAGAGATTCTTGATATCTTCAACATCCGTGTCTATACGGTAGATTATCTCTATAATTCTAGTATCTACAAGCTCAGTACCAGTGCCTGTTATATTACCTTTAGCAATCGCATATGGTTCAATGCGTATGAAAGATAGAGGGAGCTTTATAGAATCATCACTACGCAAGAACGCATAAGCATTCATTTTTTTATCAAAGCGATAAATATCATTCTCATCTATTTGAACACGCACATGAAGTGGGTTTGTTGTTCCAAGAAGCATTGGCGCATTAGCATCTTGTTCGCTCCCGCTAATAAATTCTCCCGCTGCTATACGTATTTTCAGAACAGATCCATCTATTGGAGATCTGATTTCTGTTTTTTCTAAAGCGACATTAGTAAGTTCAAGGGCAGACTTAGCCTGAGCCATTTGTGCTTTCTTTATATCAAGGTCAGATTTTGCCCTCTCTAACGCAAAATGGCGTTTCTGGAAATCTTCTTGGCTAATAGAATGACCTGATGTCAACCCCTTAGCTCTTCTAAGATTATCCTTCGCCTCGTTAAGCTTGACTTCTGCAAGTGATATTTCAGACATGGTAACAGCAACTGCATTTTTCTTATTCTCTACTTCAGCAAGTGCTGCTCTTTGATCTAGTACAAATAATACATCACCACGAGATACCTTGTCCCCTTCAGTGACTCTTACCTCTGAAATAATACCCGGGGTGAAGGATCCAATATTAATATTTCTGCTGCTGGATTCTATAAACCCTATTCCAGCGATGTTATTTTCAAATGGAGGTGGGGGTGAGGTAATCGTTATATTTGATGATACTTTTTTCTCAGTTCCAGTCGAAAAGGAAAATATACATGCAAATATTATTCCTATAATTGCAAGTATTAGTAAAAAATTCCTTCTGATTCTTAATAGAATTGATGGCTTGTTATAAGGATTCATGATGATTACCTTTTGTTTCTTTTTCTATTATTCCGTCATCTAGGTGAATGATTCTATCTGCATATTTCAATATGCGGTTATCGTGAGTAACAACAACAAATGTTGTGCCTAATTTTTTATTCACATCACGCATAATCTCTACAATTTTTGTACCAGTTGCAAAGTCAAGTGCGCTAGTTGGTTCGTCGCAAATCAAAATTTTAGGGCTATGCACTAGTGATCGTGCAATTGCCACTCTCTGCTGCTCACCACCTGATAGAGTATTTGGGCTAAAATGCACCTGAGCTTCTAGACCCAAACTACTTAGCATTGATATAGATTGCTCTATTGCCTCATGCCTATTCATTCCACCTATAATCAGAGGAAGAGCAGCATTTTCTGCAACAGTCAGAGTAGGTATGAGATTATATGACTGAAATATAAAACCGATATTTTTTGCTCTAAACTGCAAAAGATCACGCTGAGACATTTTTTTATAATCGTTGTTATCAACATGGCATGACCCAGAGTCGTAGGGTAATATCCCAGTAATGATAGAAATTAATGTTGTTTTACCGCATCCAGAAGGTCCGACTAGCATAAGAAATTCACCAGATTGGACATGCATATCTACAGATTTTAAAACATCAATTTTTGAATGCCCATCTCCGAAAGACTTCATAATACTCTTACAAGAAATCATGACCCTCCTCTAAACACGCTAGCAGGATCAACAGATGTAACCTTTCTTATTCCAAGAAGAGCAGAGAATGTAATAATAATCAGTACTCCAGATGCTGCAAATAGCAGTAACACTGGAGGCATCTTGAATGCCAGTACAGCATCTTGAAAATTCATACCAAATAATGCTGTTAACCCAACTCCAATACCATAACCGATAAATCCAATAGTAGCAGCTTGCAGCAAAACAAGTCTTACTATTAAGCTATTTGTAACACCCATTGCTTTCAGCACCGCATAATGCTTGAGATTCTCTATTACAAACCCGTAAAATGTTTGCCCAGCTATTGCAGCCCCAACTATAAAACCAAGCATTACAGTAATGCCAAAATTAATCAAGATGCCAGTATTGTTCATCCAATAATCCAAATTATGCTGCTTAAATTCTTCGCTAGTCATTGCAGCAAGACCAGTTACTTCTGAGATACGTCGTGCAAGCTCTGAGTGATTCACATTTGGCTTCGCCTTTACAAGAATATAACCCAGAGTCTTTCTGCTTTGAGAGGTATATTTGAGAGCGTTAGAATAGGTAGTAAAAACCTGAGGCTGAAGAACAAAGTTTCTAGTGCTTTTCACAAAGCCCACTACTATTGCACGTTTGTCATTTATCTCCATAGTATCACCAATGGTTAAAGGCCTAGTATTACCACCACCAATATCTATAGTAAGTTTATCATTTGCTGCATTCTTATCGACAAACACAGCATCTGGTTTTTTAAAATCATTTATGTTATACGAAATTCTATAAGGCGTACCAATAAAGGTTGAACTATCCACCCCCGTCATATCTAATGTTGCAAGAGACCCATCTGGCATCTTGGCTCTAACGAGTGATTTATATAACGGCGTAGCCCATAGGATGCCGTTAATACCACGCACCTTTAATAGCTCAATATTACGCATTGGCTTGCTTTCTTCAACAAATTTGATACCTGGATCCATTACCCAAATATCAGGGTCTGGTATATCTTTTATGAAGCTCTGAGTTCTGCTCAAGAGTCCAACAAAAATAGATGGCTGTTGGGTCATCATTTGCGCTGCAAAAGTAATACCGATTATCATGGCAAAATACTTTGCTCTGTCACCGAATAACATTTGTAGTGCTATATAATACATAATGTATAAGGGTTATAACTTTCTTGATTTATGACCAACATATAACTGTCTTGGTCTTGTAATCTTAAACTCTGGATCTTCCCACATTTCCTTCCATTGCGCTATCCAACCAGAAGTACGAGCAACAGCGAATAATACTGTAAACATATGAGGTGATATTCCCATTGCTTGATAAATTATGCCAGAATAGAAATCTACATTTGGATATAATTTTCTCTCAATGAAATATTCGTCATGAAGTGCTATCTTTTCAAGCTCCATTGCGATTTCCATCATAGGATTTCCTTTTAATTGTCCAAGCTCAGACAGCACCTCTTTGCATGTATCCTTTAGCACTGCTGCACGTGGGTCATAATTCTTATATACCCTATGTCCAAATCCCATTAATCTAAATGGATCATTCTTATCCTTTGCTCTATTAATACATTTAGAAATATTATCAACATTTCCTATCTCCTTCAGCATGTTTATCACCGCTTCATTTGCGCCGCCATGAGCAGGCCCCCAAAGAGACGCAATACCAGCGCTAACACAAGTGAATGGATTAGGACCAGAAGAACCAACTGTTCTTACAGTAGAAGTTGATGCATTTTGTTCATGATCAGCGTGCAGGATAAATATTTTATCCAGAGCATCTGCAAGCACTGGATTTACCTTATATTTCTTATTAGGTCTTGCAAACATCATATGAAGCAAATTCTCAGAGAAAGAAAGATCATCATCTGGATAAATAAATGCCTCACTAATAGAATATTTATAGGTCATGGCAGCTATAGTTGGCATCTTAGCAATCATCTTCACTGCCGCTGTTTCCCTCCCCTCTTCAGTAACCATATCAATTTTATCATGATAAAATGCAGATAATGATCCTACAACAGAAAGCGCTACAGCCATAGGGTGCGCAGAATGACGAAACGCACCGAATATATTTCGCATTTGCTCATTAACCAATGAATGATGTGATATTTGTTCTTTAAATGCGCTATATTTTTTTGTATCTGGTAAATCACCATTCAAGAGTAAATAAGAAACTTCTAGAAAATCTTTCTTATTAGCAAGGTCTTTTATGTCATACCCCCTATGGCGTAATATCCCCTCCTCTCCATCGATAAAAGTAATAGATGAGCTACAAGATGCAGTAGACATAAAACCAGGATCATATGTAAAGTAACCCGTTTCACTATATAGCTTGGTAACATCTATCACATCAGATCCGATAGATGATTTCTTAATTGGAAGCTTATACGTCTTACCTTCTAATTTTAACTCTGCAAAATTTTCACTCATGCCATCATCCATCTTATTGTCGCTTTAAAAGCTTTAACCACTCATCTATTTCATTGTTATAAAAAGATTGATAAAGAGCAAGAATATTGTGAATTTCAAATAGATATTTATTATCAATTTGATTGAAGCCCTACTTGAAGGTAGGTATTTTTTATGATAGAAACCATGGCTATAGATAAAAAGATATATGCCTCTGTGGTGGAATGGTAGACACGACAGATTCAAAATCTGTTGCCCCTTGGGGCGTGCCGGTTCAAGTCCGGCCAGAGGTACCATTTATAGCCAATTCATTTTGAGGTAATCTAATATGCTTAGAAGTTTAACACTGATAATGTTTTTGTTAGCCACTATATCGCAAACTTTAGCCACGCAAAATTCAACTAATCTAAATAATAGGACAAAAGTGCAAGAAGATGATTTAATTTCTAGAGAAGTGTTGTTTGGCAATCCAGATCGGATAAATGTCAGACTTAGTAATGATGGTAGATATATAAGCTTTCTAGCTCCAAAAAATGGTGTTATGAATGTCTGGATCGCGGATTTTGATAACCCTACTAATGCACGTGTGATTACTACGGAAAAACAAAGAAATATAAGGGGTTATTTTTGGGCAAAGGATAATAATCATATTATATATGCACAAGATAAAAAAGGAGATGAAAATTGGCGCCTTTATTCAGTTGATGTTAATACCCTTGAGGAAAAGGATTTAACGCCAACTGAAGGTGTTCGCGCATCTGTACTAAAGATGAGCAATAAATTTCCAAGCAAAATGCTCATATCGCTCAATGACAGAGTGCCAGAATATTTTGACATATATGAAGTCGATATCATTACTGGTAAAAGAGAATTAGTCTATGAAAATAAAGGTAAATATTTATCCTTTTTAGCTGATGATGATTTTAACATAAGGGGTGGGCAAAAAATGCTTCCGAATGGCGAAGGAGAATTTTATCTCTTTGAGGATAACGATGTTAACAAGCCAAAGTTATTTCAGAAAATTTCAACAGAAGATATGCTAACTACAGATCCATTATATATATCACATGATGGCAACAAGTTATTCATGATAAGCAGCGTCCAGCGCAACACCTCTGCACTTCTTGAAATAGATCTAAATGATTTTTCCCAGAAAATTATACACTCTGACCCCAAAGCAGATATTGATAATTATTTGTCTGATACAAAAACTAAAATGATACAGGGGGTATCTGTTAACTATACTCGCACTGAGTGGACAATATTTGACCCCAAGATGAAAGCGGATATTGAGCATTTGAAAACAATTGAAGATGGAGAAGTAACGATTGTTTCAAGAACTTATGAAGATGATAAATGGATTGTTGCATTTGCAAAAAGCGATGCTTCGCATAGATATTATCTTTACAATAGAGATTTAAAAGATGTGAAATTTTTATTTGCATCTGATTCAAAAAAGGAAAGGTTACCATTTGCTAAAATGCACCCTGTTATAATTAAATCTAGAGATGGACTAGATTTAATTAGCTATCTCACTGTGCCGAGATGGCTTGATGATGGTAGCGGGAAACTACTTTCTCCACTTCCTCTGGTTTTAAATGTACATGGTGGCCCGAATGCTAGAGACAGTTGGGGATTTAGTCCTAATGCTCAGTGGCTTGCCAATCGCGGATATGCAACACTTAGCGTGAATTATCGAGGATCTACCGGATTTGGAAAAGATTTTATCAACGCTGGTGATGGGCAGTGGGCGAGGAAAATGCAAGATGATCTGGCAGATGCTGTCACTTGGGCTGTTGATAATGGAATTACTACTAAAGATCAGGTGGCCATTATGGGCATAAGTTATGGTGGATATGCCACGCTTATGGGCATGAGTATGACTCCAGATATGTATGTTGCTGGAGTTGATATTGTTGGGCCATCCAATCTTGAAACATTAATGAACTCAATTCCGCCATATTGGAAGCCTATCAAAGCTCATCTTGTCAAAATGATAGGTGCTTCTCCTGATACAGAAGAAGGGCGGGAATTTTTAAAAGAAAGATCTCCTCTTACATATGCAGATAAGATAAAAAAACCACTGCTAGTTGTACAAGGTGCAAATGACCCAAGGGTAAAGCAAGCTGAATCTGATCAGATTGTATCCGCTATGAAAAAGCACTCTATTCCAGTAACTTACTTGCTTTATCCAGATGAAGGTCACGGTCTTGTACGTCCTGAAAATAAATTATCAATGTATGCACATATAGAGGCATTCCTTGCAAAATTTGCCGGAGGGAGATATACGCCACATAATAATAATTTCCCGGGTTCTTCTATAGAGGTTAAGGAAGGCAAAGATACGAATTGGACTCAATAATCAATTTAATCTACTATAGATAACGGTAATTCTTAGCTGGATCTATCAAAACTTCTTAGACGCTTTGTCGTATACGGATTCTAGATAGGTCTTATTAATCTTTGTATATCTTTGCGTGGAGGAAAGACTTGCATGGCCAAGCAGCTCTTGTATAGATCTAATACTTGCTCCATTTTCAAGTAAGTGCGTAGCAAAACTATGTCTAAATGCGTGGGAGCTAAGGTGTTCCGGAAGTCCTAGCATCCTACGCATTTCTATCAGCTCTTTGTTAAAGACTGCTCTTTGCAAAGGGCCTCCTCGTACTCCACGAAATATCGATTCGTCAGATTGTATATTGTAGGGCAGCATGGCAAAATATTGCTCTAACAGTAATTTTGATTCTGGAATCCAAGGTATGATACGTTCTTTATTTCTTTTTCCTAGAATTTTTAGAAACTCATTATTTTGCAAATGTTTTGGAGTAATAGATAGTGCTTCAGAAATACGTAAGCCACTAGCGTAAATCAAAGTAAGTAATGCTTTGTTACGTATATGAACCCAAGCTCTACCCCCTATCATCTCTATTTTATCTAGAGATATTTCTGTTTCTTCCTCTGATAGAGCCTTGGGTAGTGCTCTTTCCTTTTTTGGAGAACGAACTATAAAAATTGCATGGCAAGAAATATCATGTTTCTTCTCTAAATATCTGTAGAAATTTTTGATAGAAGATAAAGCTCTAGCGTTTGATGCAGCGTTGTGATTTCCTTGAACTCTTGCTGCAAGCCAGCTACGAAGAGATCTGATATCAACGAGTTCTAGGTCTTTTAAGTGTATATCTTGTGACTTATATTTAGCAAAAAATTTAAGAAAATGATTTAAATCATTTAAGTAGGAGTCTAGAGTATGCTGTGAATAGCCCCGCTGGATCTTTAGATATTCTTGCCACGTGCTTATTACACCTAAAAGTTCAGCGCTATATATTGCCATTTTGCCTTATTTTCCTATGCAAAAATTACTAAAAATCTCTCCTAAAATTTCATCAACAGTAATTTTCCCCGTAATGTTGCTGAGTGACCTGATAGTCATTCTTATATCCTCAGTCAACAGGACCAAGTCGTTATTCATATCACAAGCAGATAGATATTCTGCAGCTCTTTCTAGCTGCACTCTGTGACGCATTCTAGT
The DNA here is from genome assembly GCA_028372485.1 of Rickettsiaceae bacterium. Classification (GTDB taxonomy): domain Bacteria; phylum Pseudomonadota; class Alphaproteobacteria; order Rickettsiales; family Rickettsiaceae; genus Megaera_A. The sequence continues at coordinate 7,715 of JAOMYS010000013.1, forward strand.
AATCTGAGGGGATTCGCTAGGGCTCGCAATTCTCTCTGCGATAGATTCAATTTGTTTTAGAAGTTCTTTCATCCCTTCCTCATTCTTTATAGAGATTTGGAAAGGTGTTTTTTTTTCTACAAGGGCCGGTGATTCTTTATTAGATAAGTCAATTTTGTTCAGTACAATTATCGTACTATCATCAATAATATCGGTGAAGTAGTCATATTCTGGAACAGCTTGCGATGCATCAAACATAATTATTTTGATATCGGACTCTTTAGCTACTCCTCTTGCACGCTTTATGCCTTCTTGCTCTATTATATCATTGGTCTCATCATGAATACCTGCTGTATCTTGCAGGATTATAGGGTAACCACCTATGTCAATATGCGCCTCTATTACATCACGTGTTGTACCTGAAATATCAGATACTATAGATACATCTCTTTTCATCAGATAATTTAAAAGGCTAGATTTCCCTACATTGGGTTTTCCTAAAATAGATAATTTTAATCCGTTTCTCAGTCTTTCACCCCTATTATTATCGTTAAGATGATTTCTTATTTCTTTAATTAAATTTTGTATAATATTACTTGCACGTGTTAGAGATTCCTCTGGAATCTCTTCATCTGGAAAATCAATATATGCTTCAAGAAGTCCCATAAGTTGTAGTAATTCCATGCGCCACTGGTCGTAAATTTTCGCAAGCCCTCCGCCAAGTTGCTTGATCGCTTGAGAATGTTGTAATTCAGTCTCTGCATCTATCAAATCTGCAAGTCCCTCAGCAGATGTAAGGTCCATCTTCCCATTTAAAAATGATCTTCTGGCAAATTCACCAGCTTCTGCAAGTCTTAAATATGGCAGCGATAAAAACGCATCATTCAATAATTTGATAACAGCTAAACTACCATGGGTATGAATTTCAACCGATTCTTCTCCTGTGAAGCTTGAATTTTTGTTGAAATAGACCACCATGGATTCGTCAATTTGACGTTTTGTAATTGGGTGATAAATTTTCCTGAAATATAATTTTCTTGCCTCTAATTTGTGAATATCATGCATGATCAGTTGCTCTAAAGCCATAATAGCTTTTTCTCCAGACATTCTAAAAACAGCTACTCCGGCTCTACCGTGAGCAGAACACTGTGCAAAAATACTATCCATAGGTTTGATCCAATTTCTTGATAGGAAAGGTTATTTCGGTTATCATATAACATGTTTATAAATTTATCAAAGTTGTGATTTTATGACTAATAATTCAAATATCAGAAAATCATTATCTCTTAGCAATATTAGCTGTAGGATAAACAATCCAAACGATGAAATTTTTGATCTAATTGATATTGGCAAGAAAGGAGAATTATACAAGACTTTTGTTGGTAATTTTTTGAAATACATTCCAGTGGATTACAGATCCAAAAACAAAATAAGTTTATTTGGGGATTTTACTCAGGAAGCATTTGACTTTTTTTCTCATAAATCGCCTTCTGATAATTGTAAAATAGATATTCATACTAATGAATGTCAAAATAATCCTTCTATAACAATACTCATCGCGTCTGAAAACAGGTCTTTCATAATAGATTCTATAAGCAGTTTGATGAATAGGTTATCATTACAGCCAATTTTTATTTTTCATCCAGTTATCTGCGGTATTAGAGACAAGAAGGGAAAACTGAAAGATATTGTGAAAAATGGAGAAGGTGGAATTAATGAGTCTTTAGTATATATAAAGATCTTGGGGACTTTTGATGGTAAGACGATATCTAACATCAAAAAGGAGCTGCATAATCTGATTGATCTTGTGGATTATACCTATAATTCTTGGCAGGTGCTCTTGAACAAAGTGATCACTATTACGACTAATATAATTCACAATGAAGATTTATATGAAGGTGCATATCTGCCAACGGAAGAGGCTTTGGACTTCTTAAATTGGATACAAAAAAATAATGTTACTTTTCTTGGAGCTATAGATTTTGATGTAAAATCTAAGAAAATTACAAAAGAAGAGGGCGTTAGAGAGATTTGGAAAAATAACCTGCAAGAAATTTCTACCATCATTGAATTTTCTACAAGCGATTACTATAAAAATAAGATTACAATGCTTGGTAAGATTAATAAATTATCCCCTGTACACAGGAATGCATTAGTAGATTATATACTTGTAAAGCATCTAGATAAATACGGAAAATATAAATCAGGTACAATCGTTTTCGGTCTATATGGAACAGCGATTTACTTTCAATCTATCAAAAATATACCTATTCTTCGAAAGAAAATGAATTATGTCCTTGATCAATCTGGTTTTTCACCTAGTGGATATAACGCAAAGAAAATTAAGAATATTATAGAATCTCTGCCACGCGATGTCTTGATTCAGATTGATGAGGAAGATCTATATTGCATATGCATACATATGCTTTCTAGTATGCGTAGTAGGAAGTTAAAATTGTTTATACAACAAGAATGGTCCAACTCTTTCATTAATGTGATTATTTTTCTCCCAAGAGAAAGGCTCACTCCTGAGGTGTATAATAAGATTAGTTGCTATTTAGTAGAAAAATTTAATAGTGACGTTATAGCAGATAACATCACTGTAGTAGCCCAAAATTTTTCTCATCTCTTCGTGACTTTAGCAATAAAAGACCCTTCGAAATTAGAGTTTTCTCATGATGAAATAGAATCAGATTTGGTAGATCTTACTACAAGCTGGTCAGAGGGTTTGCTAAATAAGTTATGTGAAGAATTGGGAGAGTATAAAGGGAGCATTCGTTATAAAGAAATAGAACCTTCCTTTCCAGCGGAGTATAAATTTAAATTTGACTCGGATGTAACTATTGACGATGTCCATAAGTTAGAGGACGCGTCTAGATCTGGGAATGTAGTATATAATCTTACTAAAATTGATGATGAAAAATTCTCTTTAAAAATTTATAGCTCTGAGGTGAATCTCACTTTGTCTGACATACTTCCTGCTATTGAAAATCTTGGATTTACCGCAATAGAAGAACAAAGTTTTGATATAAAGGAATCATCAGACTTTAAACAAAGTTGGATTTATGAATTTGAACTATCTATTCCACAAAAGATCGAGATACCTTTTATAACATTAAAAACAAACATTGAAGAAGCCCTTTGTATGATGAATGAGGGATTACTTGCAAGTGATGTACTGAGTAAATTACTAGTACTTTCAGGTCTAAAATGGACCAAAGTGAAGCTTGTAAAGGCTCTTATTCGTTATTTGCATCAAACTGGTTTTACATATGGAAAAGGATATGCACAAAAAATATTAGTAAAGCACAATAAATTTACAGAAAAACTCCTTGATCTTTTTGCAGCGAGGCTTGACCCAGACACTCATTCTGAGAAAACTGCTAAGACTTTACATAAGCAAATGCTTCAATATCTAGATACTGTTTCATCTAGCACAGAAGATAAAACGCTCAGAAATATGATGCTTATTGTTGAAGCTGTAATTAGAACCAATTTCTATCAAACTTCTAATAAAGAGAGAAACTACCTATCATTTAAATTTAGATCTAGCAAAGTTCCAGACTTACCGCTTCCAGTGCCTTATGCAGAAATCTTTGTATATTCTAGCGAATTTGAAGGAATTCACCTGCGTGGAGGGAAAGTTGCAAGAGGGGGCTTGCGTTGGTCTGATAGAGGTGAGGATTACAGAACAGAAGTACTTGGCTTGATGAAATCTCAAATGACCAAGAATGCTGTTATTGTTCCAGTAGGTTCTAAAGGTACTTTTTATCTCAATTTCTCTCAAGGTGATATGAGCAGAGAGGAGTATATGGAAAAGGTGGTATCATGCTACCAGAATTTCTTACGTGGACTTCTAGATGTTACAGATAATCTAGTAGATGGCAAAATAGTACAACCTAAGAAAACCGTAATATATGATGATGCAAACCCATATCTTGTAGTTGCAGCAGATAAGGGAACAGCGAGCTTTTCAGACTATGCAAATGCTGTATCTGAAGAATATAATTTCTGGCTTAAAGATGCTTTCGCATCTGGCGGATCTGTGGGTTATGACCACAAAAAAATGGGTATTACTGCCAAAGGTGCTTGGGTCTCTGCACAAGTACATTTCCTTGAGATGGGCGTAGATATACAAAAAGAACCTTTTACGGTAGTTGGTATTGGGGATATGTCAGGCGATGTATTTGGTAATGGTATGTTATTATCTCAGCATATCAAGTTAGTTGCTGCTTTTAATCATGAACATATTTTTATAGATCCGAATCCAGATTGCAAATCTAGTTATAATGAGCGAAAAAGATTATTTACAACTCCAAGAACAAAATGGAGTGATTATAATAGTAAATACATTTCAAAGGGCGGAGGAGTATTTGAAAGATCTGCAAAAACCATTGAAATTTCAAAAGAAGTCAGATCGTTATTAAATATAGAAAACAGCACTATTACTCCTGATAAGTTAATTCAAGCAATATTGAAGGCAGAGGTAGGCCTTATATGGAATGGTGGAATAGGTACATATATTAAGTCTTCTAAAGAGAACAATATTGAAATCGGAGATAAAGCAAATGATAATTTGCGTATTAATGGTGAAGAGGTAAAGGCAAAAGTTGTATCTGAAGGCGGAAACCTAGGCCTGTCTCAACTCGGCAGGATAGAATACGCAATGAATGGTGGAAGAGTTAATACGGACTTTATTGATAATTCCGCAGGAGTGGATTGTTCTGACCATGAGGTTAATATCAAGATAGCTTTAAATAGTGCCACCTCATCTGGCAAAATTACTCTAAAAGAACGCAATCAAATACTAGAAAAGATGACAAATCATGTTGCTGATCTAGTCCTACTCGATAATTATGACCAGAATCTGGCGATCACAATATCTTCATTATCTAAAGCAATGAGCGTAGAATCGTTTGGGCATCTTATTAATGCATTAGAGTCAGAGGGGTTACTTGATAGTAAAGTGGAGTTTTTGCCTGATAAATCTGAAATATCAAAACGTATCATTGCTAAGAAAGGAATGAGTAGACCGGAACTTGCTGTCTTACTTTCTTATACAAAAATGTCCTTGGAGAAAGAATTATTTCCGTACTCTTTTCGCGAAGACAAGTATTTTAGGCAATATCTCTTTGATTATTTCCCAAAGGTTATGCACGAAAAGTTCAAGGAAGAAATAGAGAATCACCCTCTAAGAGAAGAGATTATTAAAACTATCGTAGCTAATAAATTGGTAAATCAACTTGGTGGGTTATTGATTCATTCTATAAAAAAAGAAACTGGTGCTAGTCCATATGAAATTGCTAAAGCATATGTAATTGTTACAGAAATCTTTGATCTTAATTCTTTGTGGAAATCAGTAGAAAATATTGATTCACCTGTTGATGCTGCAATCAGAGTAGAATTATATTCAGATCTCAGTAAAATTATGCGAAGAGGAATTAGTTGGTTTGTCAAAAATATCAGCCATCCGATAAATGTTAGCGAAGCTATAAAAGAGTTTAGCAAACAGAGTGATCAGCTAACGTCTATCATTAGCAATCTCCTAGTTGGAGCAACAAAGACTAAGTTTTTTGCTAAAGTGAATCATTATAGTACAGCTGGGGTAAATAAGAAATTTGCAAAATCTATTGCGACTCTAGAAGTATTAGTTTCTGCATTTGATATCATTTATATCGGAAAAGAAACACGCAAGAGAAACGATTATGTTGCAAATCTATACTTTGAAACAGGTGATGCGTTCAGCTTAGATTGGCTTAGACAGTCCGCTGAAGCGCAGATTGATGATTCCTACTGGAACAGATTATCAATACAATCACTAAAAGATGATTTTTATAGCAAGCAAAGGCAATTAACTACGGAAATCATAAAACAAGATATGCAAGGTGAAGATTTGAAATTATGGATGCTAGAACATTCTGATATATCAAATATTTTCATTAATTTTATAGAAGATATCAAAATGCAGGAATCTGTTAATTTAAATATGTTAGTATTGGCAGGCAAGAAATTAGAGATCTTTTTAAATAAATTGAAAAGGTAGTTTTTTATGGATGTGACATTGAAAGAAGCTAGGGAAAAGGCTGGGTACAGTATAAATGATGTATCTAAAATATTAAAAATCCGTAAGCAATATATTATTGATTTAGAGGAAGAGATTTATAAAAATATCCCGGGGCAAGTTTATATTGATGGTTATAAAAAACTTTATTGCGAGTTTTTAAATATTAACTACTACGAGAAGGAAAATGCACATGTGGGACATGCAAAACCATTCAAATTAACAAAAAAAATTGAAAGAAAATATATAACTTCCTTTTCTATCTTTATGTTACTGGTTATAGTATCACTCTATTCTTTTGTATCACACTAAATAGCAAGTATGGTCAATTTATAATAATGGAAATTACAAAACAACATCTGATAGATACTATTCATAAGATTAATGATCAAGTGGATAAGCTTATTGGTAAACTTGATGAACAAGCTAGGCATATTAAGGATATAGAGCAGAAAAATCGTAATTTAGTCAAAAATAATGAATCTACTAGCAGTCAGATTGAAGAGTATGTAAAGGAGTTAGAGCAAATTAGGAATCATTATGTCGATAGTAACAATAACACTAAGTAATAGAGAATTTAAACTATCATGCCCGAAAGAGAGTCATGATATTCTAACGAGCTTGGCAAAAAAATTAGATATCCGTATTGAAGATGCAAAATCTAAAAATCCTTCTGCGTCATTTGAATTATCGCTTGTTATTGCTGCGCTTGGTTTAGTTGACGAGAATCAATCGCAAAGATCAAGAACCGATGAAGATTCACAAGATAATTCTTCTAATATAGAGCTAAAACATACTATGTCAGATATTCTGTCGGAGTTAAATTTTGTTGCAAAAAAATTAGAAAAATGTTATCACTGCACACATAATGGTTGTTTTAATATGTGATCCGACAACATACAGGGTCTAGAATTGATGATCATAGTCAATCTAGATGAGTCTGTACTATAGGCTACGAGCGAAGCCTATGAATAATAGGTGAGCGAAGAGTAACGCAGTACATGCTTAAAATAAATTGACTATAATATGGGCTGCTTGGTTTGTTAGAGTGTAAAATCCTCTGAACTATAATTTTGAAACGGGTAGGTTACTTGTTGTCACCGTGGTGCGGCTATACCAAACCCAACTTATGCTAAAGAAGTTCTCTGATGGTGAACTAAGTCTCGACGGCTAAAGTGGCTCATATTTTCTTTGCTGACTTTATTTCATCTCAAACGTTTCGTGAAGCCTTATCAACGAATTATCTACCTTTACCATTCTATTTTTCCGTATGCGACTTTCCATTTCCACTGTCTTTCCGCACGTGACCGCTAAGGGAGTTATACGGAATCTCATATCGGTAGAACAGGACTCTTTGC
>JAOMYS010000130.1 GCA_028372485.1 Rickettsiaceae bacterium
TACTTAAATTGAGCAGATCTAAGATCTATTAATCAAATAATAGTCAATATATTCTCACGCCTGCATTTTGAAATTTCATCAAAAAAACAAACTCATAATCTAAAATCGTAAATCAATTATTATATTCAGAGTAAATACACAAATTTAGATGATTTTTCTTGTTGTTATATCTCTCTATTTTTCTAATGGTTAATGTATTTTAATTTGATGCATTTGCCCTGATAAAATTTACCGCTTCGTAGCACACAAACTAAGAATTGAAAAATGTCAGATTGGACTCTAGGAGATCGGGGCAAAACTGCCAATAAAATTGATAACAGACTCTATATTGACACAATACGCCCTACCCTCTGACGTCAGTTTAGATTACACTCTAGGCTGACAGGTTGTTGTCAAAATTCTTATGTTACAAATTATGGGACGTAGACAAAAACTCCTAAAACTTAAATCTTATAAACGGATTATAAATCAACCCTCTCCGCTCTCTAAATATTTTTGCATCGCCTCTACTAATAGTAACCTAGCTATGTACCTCTGAGACCTATTGTCTTTTTTTGCCGATTTACGCAATAGATCTAGCTCGAAATTATTAAGAGGTATTGTGAATGACTTACTGGGCTTTTCTTCTTTTTTAGTTGGCGCAAGGTGCTGTATATCATGACTCTCGCCAGCCTCAATAAACCTCTCCGCATCAGTTGCTTTATCTTTCTTTATTTCTGATACTGGTTTTTTTACACGAAATTTATTCATCATTATTTTCTAATATTTCATCTACAAATTTTTTAAACTCTATTTTTGCTTTTTCGTTGTTCATTTCCACAACCCCCTTTCCTTCTAGCATAGCATCTCTATATACCTTCCTTTCTCTAATAAAAGTATTAACTAGCCCCAAATGATCGCTAAAACTGGACAATAACTCCTGCGCTTCTTGCGCCTCGTTAACTTGAGGATTTGTAGGAGCGCAAGAAATAACAGCCATAGATTTTAAATTTTCATTAAAATCTTTAGCCATAGTTATGATACTACAAACATGCGGGAGAGTTTCTAGGTCTGCTTGACTTGCCCTGATAGGGCAAAAAAACTTGTCTGCTACCGTTAGTCCCGTTCTCAGCGCTTGACTGTCCCGACCAGCCCCATCTATTAGAACTACATCATATCTATATACAAAGTCTTGTATAATATCCTTGATGTTCCCGCACTTAGACACCCCGGTAACTTTATTTACAAAAGTAGAGTTGCCGTCAATAAGATCGCTTCTACGGTCTATCCAATTAACCGAGGTTTTTTGGGGGTCTGTATCGATTATTATCACATCTGCGCCCCTTATAGATAGCTCTACTGCTAAGTTAGTGGTGATGGTACTTTTACCGACCCCACCTTTCTCTCCTCCTATAATTAATATCTGGCCTCTGTCTGCCATAATCTCCTCTTTTTCTAAAATCTAAACCAAAACTAAAGTTGATGCAAGTTGTTTTTAAAACAAAACTAAAACCACACCAGTTCCAAAGTGGTTCTATACTGGACTAGTTGTAAAACGCAATCTAAACCGGAACTTCAGCAGCACTTTATCTTATTAGTTTAGGTTTTGCCTTTTATCAGCTGCTTTTATAAGGAAGATGATTTTTTTATCACTCGATCCGTTCTTCCCTCGGAAAAAATATTTTTTTGTTGTATATTATATTTATAAGGCGTATATTTACTTTGTATATTTTAATTTAATATTAGTTGCGCATGATGCACCAAGAATTAGACCGAAAGCAGGTAGGGAAAAAAGTTACTATAGATCTACCTCAAAAATATATAGATATTATTGATACTCATTGTAACGCAACCTTGTTAACAAGAAGGAAGTGGTTTTTTGATGCTATGATGAGCAAGTTAAAAGAAGATGATTTATTGAAGGAAAAATAAAAAAGGGTGCTAAGGATCATTAAAGATACTTAACACCAAGAAAAAGCTAGTTAAAGTTTTTTTCAAGAATAAGTTTGGACACAGATTCTTTAGAAGAAATTATACGTTTTTTTCTTGGTAATTACAAGTAATTATCG
>JAOMYS010000131.1 GCA_028372485.1 Rickettsiaceae bacterium
ATTGCCAGCACCTGAATTACCAAAATTAGGGCTCACTACATTTGTCCAAGCAATGCCTGAAGAGCATAGAAACAAAGATGTTGTTAAAGCTTATCGTGACTATTATTTTAACGAGAAGCATAACATTGATTCTTGGACGAAGCGTTCAAGGTCATACTGGTTTAGCGCGTTAAAACCCAAAGCCGATATCTAATTCACTTAACACCTCAGTTGTTTATAACGATTAGTGTGTTTAGATATAGCGCAAAGCATATCCATAAAAAATATGGCAGAATAATATACCAATTTTTATTGTTTAATCTGATAAGGATAAGCATAATAAAAGCGTTAATTGCTATAATAAAAATCAGAACCACTAATGCAGCAAGGGTCATTTGTAGATTAAAGAAAATATAACTCCACGACCAATTCGATAACATTTGCAGCCAGTAAAGAATAGATAGGCGAGGTGTTGATCTCAAGGTTTTTTCTTTATAAAGAGTATATCCAAATATCGCTAAACTAATGTATAGCAAAGGCCATACAGTGCTAAATATGTATCCAGGAGGGGTGCAGGGCAATTGCATGAGATTAATTTATTTACCAATAGCAGTATAAAGCTTGACTGCATAAGGATTGGAGCTTGTTATGTTTTTAGAATATTTATCCAATAAACAACAATAATGCTAGTATTCTATAAAGCATTTTGCGTTTATACTCTATAAGTCTATATTATTTTGACAATGAACAAGAAAAGCCGTTCTGCGCAAAGCTCTGCAGTCCTTATAATAAAAGAGTTACAGAGATTTTTGCTCTGTGTTAAACATGAATTCGTTAACTAAACCTTCATGCAATTGCCCTGAGGTGGGGTGAGGGGTGATTTATTTAGGTCTATATACCAAGGATTCATACCAGACTTGGTGCTTAAACCTATAAATAACCCAATAACTTGAAATGACACGACCCAAGCTATGAGCTTGTAATTTAAGTACCCAGATATTTTGCAAAACCTCATTGGAAGACTCATTTTATTAATATAGTTTATATATTTATATTTTACACTATGTTGATTAATACAGAAACCAGAAACGGAAGACTTAGAGATAGATTATTATAAAAAATTAATTAATAGTGAAGGGTGAAGCCAAAGAGCGGTATCTACAACACAAAAAAAATATATTAGCGCCAAGAATAAATCTTGCATTTAGATTAATAAAATAACAGAACCTTATGAATAAAAACAAAATATTAGAAACATATATGTCATGGATTGTAGTACTTGGTCAATCAATGCATTTTATTCAGGCCTGGAAAATATATTATACAAAGTCAGCTGAGGATGTTTCTGCAATGGCGTATATTATATGTATAATACTCCTTATACACTGGCTATGTTACGGATACTTAATAAAGAATAGAGTCGTGGTAATAGCAGAGGGTCTTGGTTTGGTAGGTGCTATGTTAGTATTAATAGGAATCTTTACATATAGCTAGTAGAAGTCATGTTTTTTATATTTATATTGTGTATTCCTAGATTAGTTAAAATACCTGATAATACTATAAGTGCAAAAGCTAGCAAGAGAAGTGACAAATCCTCCCCATAATGTATCAACAATAGTTACCACAGAAGGCCAATTTTCAATTGTTGCCTGATTTGTTAGGTTATAAGCGCTATAAGATGCAATTCCCATGATGAAACCCATTATAGAAACATGAAAGACATTAGTGTTTAAATTAAAATTAGGAAAAATAATAAGATAAGAAATTGCAAATGAATATATTATGTAAAAAACAGCTGCAATTGAATATTTGAAATCACCCGATATTATGCCTGAAAGATTAGGGCTATAAAAATTTTTTACAGTAATGCTAAACCATATAAGATCTAAAATAATTATTGATAAAAATGATAACGCCCAAGAGGAAAAGAATATTTTCATAACAGAGAAAAAATAATTATTTATTTATTATAAAGAGAGCTTACGATTAAATCTAATTTTAAATAAAAGGACGTTAGAATTTTAGAA
>JAOMYS010000014.1 GCA_028372485.1 Rickettsiaceae bacterium
TTATATAGTTTATTTTATCGATAATTTTTACGCCTAGAAAGGAGTGAACATATAATGCACTCGGTTTTGTAATTATGCTCCAAACCTCTTCATCGTATAATTCAAGAATTTGTGGAATAAGTTTCATCTGATCAAGAGATATCAAAGACTCTGGATCTAGAAAATTATACTTCTTACATAAATTTTGTCGTTCCTTTATTAAATCATCAGATTCATAAATAACATTTTGGTATATGGAATCATAGCTCTTTCCGCTACATTCACCTTCTAGCATTAATTCAGGATATTCTGTAAAGTTGCACCTCTTATTAAGTGTTTCATATAGGTATTCACAATACCCTCCTATCCCCATAGTAACTCTATGAATGTCATATTTCCCTAGTTCCGAAAATAAACGTTTACAAAAGTGAAGTGCAATTATACTGTCATATTTTCCTCTATTACCGCTCCATAAATTATCCCACGAATCTATGACTAGATTTCCAGATTGACTAATCCAACAATATACCGCTCCAACAATATTAAACTTATTGTAATCTATTTTTTCTTCTTGATTAGTAAATAATAGATTATCTATTGTTTCCTTACTTTTGCTCTTCAAAAGTACATAAATACCGTGTGTTTTGAGGGTTGCAGCATATTTGATAAATGGTAAGCCGTTATCATTACTTGGTTTTAAACAACAATGTAATACATAACCTAAAATGTAGAAGTGTGGATGCTTTACTTGCAGCTTAGTTAGATAATACCCAGAACAGCCTATATCTCTGCCATTGATAGTTATGTCTGGTAATTTTTCTTCTAATTTTTTGGATTTATGTATCTCTAGACAAACATTAAATGCCTTGTCATCTATAGGATATTTTATAATCAACTTGGCAAGTTCAGGAAATTCGTCTGCACGATGGAATATTATTGATGAATATATTTCTTTTAGTTTATCGAAGCTTGTAACATTTATAGACTCTTCAAGTTTTTTCTTTTTTATAGTATCTTCTATCGTATCTGCTTTTGAAAAAATTTTCATTGCAGTGATGCCCTTTTCCCTAATAAGTTTTTGCCATTTAAATAAGCTGATTTTTTGCCCATTCTCAGGATATGAAATTTTATCTAAAGACTGGTTCAAATCTTCTTTCAGAATAGGGTTTGTCTTAAGGTAATTATTAAACCGCCTTAGAGAGTCAGAGTTTTTTTGTGCAGCAAAAAAGAGTATCATTACCTTGTATGAATTTTGAGATAATATAATATCATCTACTTGCTTTTGTTCGCTCAAAAAATTAACTAATTTTAAAGTTTTAAAAACCTTAATATAATCCCTAACGCAGTATTCTATATAATCACTGAAATATTTATATCTATTGTTAAGATGATAAAAAGAGTTCTGTATAATAATATCTTTTCTATGAAGAGAAGATATTATGTGATCATAATCGATAGAGTTTTTTATGTTTTTATGTACATCAACTCTTATTAGTTCATCTTTGAACCCGCCTATACCCCCCTCCAGCGCTTCTTTTTGCTTTACCACTATATATTGGTTCAGCGTTTCTTCTTGAAAGGTAATTTGATCATTCGTTAAATTGTTGTCATTATAAAGTTTTCTTGTTCCTTTTATTTTTAATAAATTCAGATCCTCTAACTCTTTGCTACATTCTTCCAAAATATGTATTAGAGAACTTTTATATATTTTTTCTAAACCAATTGTCATGTTGCTAATAATCCTGTATAATTACTGTTTCTTAATAATATTCAAGAATCATAAATGTCTTTACCATCATCTATAAGAAATATAGCAATAATAGCTCACGTTGATCACGGAAAAACTACTTTAATTGACAATATGTTAAAACAAAGCGGGTTATTTCGTGACAATCAGGAAGTTGCAGAACGTGCAATGGATTCCAACGATCTAGAGAAAGAACGTGGCATTACTATTTTGGCAAAATGCACCTCTGTGATGTGGGCCGATACAAAGATCAATATCATCGATACACCAGGACATGCTGATTTTGGCGGAGAGGTAGAGCGTATACTAACAATGGTAGATGGTGTTGTACTGCTTGTTGATGCAGCAGAAGGACCTATGCCACAAACTAAATTTGTGCTTGGAAAAGCATTGAAGCTAGGTTTGAAGCCAATAGTGGTTATAAATAAAATTGATAGAAATGACGCAAGAGCAGATGAAGTGCTTGACGAAATTTTTGAATTATTTATGTCTCTTGATGCAAGCGATGAGCAACTAGACTTCCCTATCATTTACGCATCAGGTAGAAGTGGTTGGGCTGTTAATAATCTTAACGATGAGAGGAAAGATCTAAATGCACTATTTGGTGTAGTGCTATCTCATGTAAAAACCCCTAAATCAGATATAGACTCGCCATTTTCAATGATTGCAACCACAAGAGAGTATGACTCGTACTTAGGGCGTATATTAACTGGTAGAGTTGAGACTGGTACTGCTAAAATTAACATGCCTATTAGAGTAATGGATAGGAATGGTAAAATAGTTGAAACTGCTCGTATTACTAAAATGCTTACATTTAAAGGCCTTGAAAGAACGCCAGTTAATGATGCAAAAGCTGGTGACATTATTGCTCTTGCTGGTCTTGAGCATGCGAATGTTTCTGACACTATTGCATCACCCGAAATTGAAATTCCACTAAAAGCACAGCCGATAGATCCACCAACATTATCTATGACATTTTCAATTAACAACTCTCCTCTTGCTGGTCGCGAAGGCGACAAACTCACTTCTAGAGTTTTGCGAGCAAGGCTTGCAAGAGAGGCAGAAGGGAATGTTGCTATTAAAATTACTGATGGAGAACAGGCGGATGCATTTAATGTTGCAGGACGTGGAGAGCTTCAACTCGGTGTTTTAATTGAAACAATGAGAAGAGAAGGGTTTGAGCTATCCATCAGCAGACCTTCTGTATTGTTCAAAACAGACCCAGATAATGGTGAAAAACTAGAGCCGATGGAAGAAGTTCAGATTGATGTAGACTCAGAGTATGTTGGTACTGTTGTCGAGTCAATGAATATGCGCAAAGGGCAAATGAAAGATATGCGTGAGACTGGTGCTGGCAAAACTAGGCTGATATTCATAGCGCCTTCGAGGGGTTTAATAGGTTATCACGGGCCATTTTTAACAGAAACTCGTGGAACGGGCATTATGAGTAGGATCTTTCACTCATATGGTCCATATTGCGGAAAAATAGAAGGACGTAGAAATGGTGTTTTAATATCAATGGAAGATGGTAACTCAGTTGCATATGCCCTGTGGAACTTAGAAGATAGAGGCGATATGTTTATAGGCTCCGGAGTGCCATTATACAAGGGTATGATTATTGGTGAACATAACAGAGAAAATGACCTAGAGATCAACCCTATTAAAGCAAAGCAACTCACAAACGTTAGAGCAAGTGGAAAAGATGAAGCTATAAAGCTTTCTCCCCCTAGGCTGATGTCATTAGAACAAGCAATTGCCTATATTCAAAATGATGAGTTAGTAGAAGTAACTCCAAAATCCATTAGGTTAAGAAAAAAATATTTAGACTCCAACGAACGTAAAAAAATGGCAAAATTATCTACATTCGGTTAGGAATGTCATTGAGTAAGCATCATTTCATCATTGACTGATCTGGTAATTATTGTTATAAACGGGACTGATTCGCTGATGGGACGTAGCTCAGTGGTAGAGCAACGGTTTTTGGTATCGTAGGTCGGAGGTTCGACCCCTCCCGTCCCAGCCATCCTCTTATAGTAATACTTACTTTTACACTGATAAGAGTAAGAAAGTTTGTCATTCCGTGTAAAGGCTAAGTGATACGTTCTACAATTCCGTAAGCGGTTTTTTCCCTCCACAGTCATTCCGTAAACGACCGCTACAAGGAGCTATACGGAATCTCATAACAAATTTAGATTTGACCTCTTGAATTATATTAGCTATAACACCACACCAAAATGATTTTAGAACAAATTTTTAGGGGTGAATTATGAAAAACATGATATCAAGACATGATTTTACAATTCTACTCGGCAATGTAGTAGACCATTTTGATACATCAATATATGTTTTTCTTGCTCCGATTCTTGCGCCTTTATTTTTTCCAAGCGATCAACCGATTATATCGCTAATAATGGCGTATAGCGTGCTTGCAACTTCGGTAATTACTAGACCGCTTGGTACTTATATTTTTGGTATGATCGCAAAAAATAGCTCTCCCGCTAGAGCATTGTCATATTCACTAATTGGCGTTGGACTTACTACGTTGGTTGCCGGGATATTGCCTGATTATTATATGGTAGGCGCTGCCGCCCCAGCTTTACTGGTAATGTTTAGAATATTTAGAGACATCTTTGCAGCAGGTGAGGCAGGTATTGCAAAAATATACATATTACAAGATAAGCAAGGGAAAGAAGTTATGAGGGGTTCTTATTTATATGAAACGTCTGTAATGCTTGGAGTAGCACTTGCATCTTTTGTATCAACATTCGTATATTATATTGATATTGCAAATAGCTGGAGAGTAGTGTTTATACTAGGTGGTTCTGCTGCGATTGTAGGATATCTTATAAGATCTACCGACCAATTGCCAACCGCTAATTTACCTAAGAAATTCCTTAAGTCTTATAGTTTGGATGGAATCAAAATCTTATGTAATAATAAGCTAAGTACATTGCGTATAGCCATAATCAACGGCATGTACCAGATTACATATGTCATACCTTTTGTTGTTATGAACAATATAGTACCTATGATTACCGATATCGACTTGACTACGATGATGGCACTTAACAGCTTCATGATGATTTTTGATATATTCGCTATACCAGTTATAGGAGAGATGGTTTCTCGTTATAATTCTACTAAAGTCATGCTTGTGGCAAGTTCTATGATAGCACTTACTATCATAGAACTTTGGTATTTTGTTGAGCATTCCTCTATCATATATGTTACCTTTATACGTTTTTGGATTGTAATATGGGGGATAGTATTTATATGCCCATTAAATTTATGGTGCAGAGATCAAGTATCAGGAGATGAGAAATATCTGGTTGTAGGGATAGGAACTAGCATCGGTGCAAGTATTGTTGGAAAATTAACTCCATCAATCTGTTTGTGGCTCTATTATGCTACCGGCTCTTATATGTCTATATCATTTTATACAGCTGCAATCTGCGCCCTTGTTGTATTTGCATTGAAAATACCGCAGAAAAATCTAGAGAAATGATTTTATTTCTTTTGCTTTTTGCTTAATAGATGTAGGATTGAAGTTCAAAAAGAGGTGTATCTCTTTTTTGTCTTTATATAATCTATTATTTGATATTATGAGATTCGTTTTATCTTTATTGATTGCGCTATTTAGTACTTCTAGTTTTGCATCAAGGCCAATGCCTTGGCAAATAGACTTTCAGGAGGCGGCAAGCCCTGTAATGTCCGAGCTATATGATTTTCATAATTTGTTACTAGTGATTTCATTTGCAATAGTGATATTTGTAATATTTCTAATCGTGTATGTGGTTATTCGTTTTCATGAAAGGATGAACAAGACACCAGAAAAATTCACTCATAATATTGCTATTGAAGTGATATGGACTGTGATACCAATTATCATACTTGTAATTATTGCCATTCCTTCCTTCCGAATCTTAAAGATGGTAGAACACACACCTCCTGCCGATATAACCGTGAAAGTTGTTGGGTCTCAGTGGTTTTGGACATATAGCTACCCAGATCATGATATTGAGTTTGACAGCTACATTATTCAAGATAAAGACTTAAAAGCTGGGCAGCTAAGATTATTGGAAGTGGACAATAGACTTGTTGTTCCAGAAGGTGCTGTAGTAAAATTCCTAATTACAGCTGCCGATGTTTTGCATAGTTTTGCAGTTCCTTCTCTTGGTATTAAAACTGATGCAGTTCCAGGTAGAACAAATGAAACTTGGACTAAGATAGATAAAAAAGGAGTGTATTATGGACAATGCTCTGAATTATGTGGTGTGAATCATGGATTTATGCCAATTTCAATTGAAGTTGTAAGTAAGGACGATTTTGATAATTGGATAAAAAAATCAAAGGAAAAATTTGCATCTCGTGCTATAAGCAGCATATCCTTTGCTCAAAAATAGATAATGAATAACGATTAATAGAAGAAACTATGTCAAATCATGATACGCCCCGTGGGCTTGCCAGATGGATGATGTCTACCAATCACAAAGATATAGGTACGATGTATATTGTACTTGCGATTATTGCCGGATTAATCGGTGGATTGTTCTCAGTGCTTTTCCGTATGCAACTAGCAGTGCCTGGATCTAATTTCTTAGGAGGAGATCATCAATTTTTTAATGTACTGGTTACTGCGCATGCGCTAATTATGGTTTTCTTTATGATCATGCCTGCATTATTTGGTGGTTTTGGTAATTGGTTTGTGCCTCTAATGATCGGCGCTCCTGATATGGCCTTTCCTAGGATGAATAACATAAGTTTTTGGTTATTAGTACCATCTTTTATATTGTTGATATTATCGAGCATGACTGATGGTGGCGCAGGCACTGGCTGGACAGTATACCCACCTCTTAGTAACTTGGCGGGACATCCAGGTGCTGCAGTAGATATGGCAATTTTTAGCCTACACCTTGCTGGTATGTCTTCTATTCTTGGGTCTATCAATATGATAGTTACTATTTTTAACATGAGAGCACCAGGTATGGGGCTTTTCAAGATGCCTCTTTTTGTTTGGTCAATTCTAATAACAGCCTTTATGATCGTACTTGCTATGCCAGTGCTCGCTGGTGCAATTACTATGCTTCTTACAGATCGTAATTTTGGTACACATTTTTTTACACCAGATGGTGGTGGTGATCCTGTATTATTTCAGCATTTATTTTGGTTCTTTGGTCACCCAGAAGTATATATCATAATCTTACCTGGATTTGGAATAGTTTCTCAAGTGATTGCTACTTTTTCACGCAAGCCAATTTTTGGTTATACTGGAATGGTATGTGCCATGGCAATCATTGCTTTTATTGGTTTTATTGTTTGGGCGCATCATATGTTCACGGTTGGTTTATCATATAATGCTCTGATTTACTTTACTGCTGGAACAATGGTTATTGCTGTTCCCACTGGAATAAAAATATTTAGCTGGATCGCTACTATGTGGGGTGGATCTATCACATTAAAAACTCCAATGTTATTTTCTATTGGATTTATTATATTATTCACTATTGGCGGTGTAACAGGTGTTACTCTTTCAAATTCTGCTCTAGATAGAGTACTGCATGATACATATTACGTGGTTGCTCATTTCCATTATACAATGTCTCTTGGGGCACTATTTACTGCGTTTGCAGGATTCTATTATTGGTTCGGCAAAATGTCTGGCAGGCAGTATCCAGAGATAATGGGTAAAATTCACTTTTGGATAACATTCATAGGGGTAAATTTAACCTTCTTTCCTCAGCATTTTTTAGGTCTTGCTGGTATGCCAAGAAGAATACCCGACTACCCTGACGCATTTGCAGGTTGGAATTTTGTCTCTTCCGTTGGTGCCTTGGTCTCTTTCTTTGGAGCTTTATTATTCGTATTTATTGTAATATATACCTTAAAATGCGGTAAAAAATGTCCTAAAAACCCTTGGGGAGATGGTGCTGATACTCTAGAATGGACTTTAGATTCACCACCTCCGCATCATACACATGAGACTCAGCCAATAATACGTTAATATAGGATTTGTCATCTCGTAAATGAGTAATGATGTTGTTGTATGGCTATTATTTGTACAACTGTCATTCCGTAAATTGGAGCATTACTATTAAAAGTCCTCCATCCTATGTCATCCCGTAAATTTGAGCATTTATATGCGAAGATTATACGGGATCTCTCTATAGCATGGAAGTTGATTCTACTAATATGAGATTCCGTATAGCTCGCTAAAAAGCTCACTTAAGGAATGACAGTGAGGCTGAGTCACGTGCGGAATGACGTAGGACGGGCGGATATCCGTTTACGGTTTATTGATGGCTGTGTACGGGCTTTCCAAATTGACTATATATATTTTATAATGGTGGGCGATAGAAGATTCGAACTTCCGACCTCTACGATGTCAACGTAGCGCTCTAACCAACTGAGCTAACCGCCCTATAAACTATGCATAAAACAATGACATTTCTACCTCGCATTTATACAAACTGCAAGAAATTAATTTGCAATAAGATAACAATTACCTTATCTATATAGTCATTTACAAAGGCACTAGCATGAATTTATCTGATAGAGCATACGATAATAATTATAATTTTGTTATAGCACTTGATGGCCCTTCCGCTTCTGGAAAGGGGCTCATAGGAAATATGCTTGCGAAAGAGCTTGACCTTGTATATGTGCAGTCTAGCATCATATATCGTGGCCTTGCTTATATTTGCATGCAAAATCAGATAACGCCAGATGATACTCATCGCATCATAAAATTATCAAAGACTGAAGGTATAATATCAAAAGTTAGCAATATTGATCTAAACACAGAAATAATAGGCGAATTGACATCATGCATCTCTACTATACAAAAGGTTCGTGAAAATTTAGGGTATCATTTAAAAAAAATGATACAAACTACTCCTAGAATAGTTATGGAGGGTAGAGATATTGGATCAGTAATTGCACCGAATGCAGATTTGAAAATATTCATAACGGCAGACATTAACGTACGTGCCAAGAGAAGATTTAATCAGTTGCGCATCGAAGGGAAAGAATGTATACTGAGCGACGTTTTGGATTCCTTAGAGGGAAGGGATAAGAGGGACCGCACAAGGATAGCAGCTCCGCTTAAACCTGCAGAGGATGCACTTGTTATCGATACAAGTGATCTTATACCTTCGGAAGTAATACAAACGATAAAAAATTTTATCGGTAAGTAAACACACTTATTCATATTTTATTATATGCTCTTGTGCCAAAAGTAGTTTGCTTATTTTTTGTTTAACTATTTACTTAAACTAAGAAATTTGGCACTTTTAGTTTTCGCATTTTAATCACATTATGACTATAAAAAAAAGATTTATTCCACAATTGGAAAATATTCAACCTTCATCAGAAGATTTCACAAAATTATTTGAAGCTCTAGACACTTCTCACATAAAAGAGGGTGCTATTGTAAGCGGTCAGGTAGTAGAAACTACACCTGACGTTATCGTTGTTGACGTAGGTCTCAAAAATGAAGGGCGTATTCCGGTCAGCGAATTTCAAATATCTAAAGGACACGACCTTCCTAAAGTTGGTGACGTCGTAGATGTCTTTATAGAAAAAGTTGCTGGCAGAAAAGGTACTATACTAAGTAGAGAAAAGGCACTAAGAGCTGACTCTTGGTCAAAATTAAAAGATCTTTTTGAGAAAAAGGAAAATATCACAGGCACTATATTTGGTAGAGTTAAAGGTGGCTTTACTGTGAATGTAGATGGCGTAGTTGCTTTTTTACCAGGTAGCCAAGCTGATGTACGGCCTATCAAAGACCCAGAATCAATTATGAATATACCGCAAGAATTTCAAATTCTTTCTATGGATGATAAATTAGGAAATATTGTTGTATCTAGAAAAGCGATATTGGAAGAATCTCGTGCCGAATCAAGAGAACAAGTTTTATCTACTATAAAAGAAGGTGATATATTAGATGGAGTAGTCAAAAATATTACCGATTATGGTGCGTTTATCGATCTTGGGAGTGTTGATGGTTTGTTGCATGTCACAGATATTTCTTGGAGCAGGATTAATCACCCATCAGAAGTACTAAGCTTTGGTCAAGAAATAAAGGTGATGGTAATCAAATTTAACGAAGAAAATAGAAAGATTTCACTAGGCATGAAACAGTTGGATTCAAACCCTTGGGATAATTTGAAAGAAGAAATGCCAATCGGAAAGATGATGACTGGTAAAATTACAAACATAGCTGATTATGGCGTATTCATCGAGCTAAAGGATGGTATTGAAGGGCTTGTTCATTCTTCTGAGATTTCTTGGGGTAAGAGCAATCAAAATCCTAAGAAGCTTCTAACAATAGGTCAGGATGTAGAGTTTGTGATATTGGATCTAGACTCTGAGAGACATAGAGTATCGTTGAGTATAAAAAGATGTCAGGACAATCCTCTTATAAAATTTGCACAGAATAATCCTGTAGGTAGCGTTATAAAAGCTCCTATTAGGCACATTACAGATTTTGGTTTGTTTGTAGCGATTGATACAAACACTGATGGAATGGTCCATGAATCTGATTTAAGTTGGGGCAGCAATGGTGCTGAGTTACTCAAGAATTATAGCAAAGATCAAGAAATAGAGTGTAGAGTACTAAATATTGATATAGAAAAAGATAGAGTATCACTAGGTATCAAACAACTAACAGAGGATCCAACTGAAGGTTTGATGGATAATCTCAAGAAAAATTCTATTGTTACATGCGTAGTAAGTAATGTGACTTCAGATGGAGTAGAAGTTACAGTTGATGATAAGGTATCTGGCTTTGTAAAAAAATCTGATCTTTCTTCTGATAGATCAGAGCAAAAACCAGATAGGTTTGCTACAGGAGATAGATTTGATGCAAAAATCATCTCAGTGGATAAGCTTTCTTGCAAATTGTCACTCTCTATTAAAGCATTAGAGCTTGAAGAACGTGATAAAGCTATAAAAGAATATGGTTCTACAGATAGCGGTGCAAGCTTAGGTGATATCTTAGGTGCAGCACTAGAAAAGAATGAAAAAGAAAAGTAGGTATTGCGGGTAAATATAGGCATAAAAAAGAGAAAATAACATTTGTCTACTTGCATATAAGCGTACTACGTACTCAATTATAGCCATGCGCTTATTGAGCAGCTAGAAAAATACCCTGAGTCATCCCGTAAATTCGAGTATTATTATACAAGGATTATACGGGATCTCCAAAGTATGGAGGTTGGTTTTCTGCGATTATAAGATTCTGCATGGTTCACTAAAAAGATCGCTTACGGGATGTGACGCCGGGAATAAAATTCGCATGCAAAATGACATAGGATGGGGCAAATCGTCTACGATTTACTAACACTGCGTATTACAAACTTTCTAAATTTTTAGAGCCGTGTAGGCAACGCTGATTGCGCACAAAATGAGAAGAGAATAGTATGGATAGTATTTTAATTCAAGGCGGGACACCTCTCATAGGTGAGGTAGTCGTTAGTGGTTCTAAAAATGCATCACTACCTATTATGGCATCGTGTTTGTTAACAGCAGAACCGCTTAAAGTTAGCAATATTCCAAAATTATCTGATATTCGGATTATGGGAAAATTACTGGAATCTTTAGGAACAAAAATAGTTTTCGAGGATCAACCAGATGATAGTTTTTCTCTTGAATTAGCATCACATTCTATACAAAACTATACTGCTGTGTATGATATTGTGCGCAAGATGAGAGCATCTATTTGGGTACTTGGACCGCTACTTAGCAGGTTCGGCAAGGCAAAAGTTTCTCTTCCAGGTGGATGTGCTATCGGAGCACGTCAGGTAGATTTACACATAGCTGTTATGGAATCTATGGGAGCGGAAATTAAAATTGATGGTGGTTATATTCATGCTCATACCAACAATAAGCGATTACAAGCTTGTGATTTTACTTTTTCTAAGGTATCGGTTGGTGCAACAATTAATGCGATCCTAGCTGCAACGCTTGCAGATGGCACAACGTTCTTATCTAATTGTGCGAAAGAACCGGAAATTATAGACTTGTGTAATTGTTTAAATAAAATGGGAGCAGAAATTTCTGGCATTGGTACTAGAAATATCAAGATTATCGGAAAAGAAAAACTCTCTGGCACTAATCACAGAGTCATACCAGACCGCATAGAGGCTGGAACTTATATGATTGCCGCAGCTGCAACACGTGGTAACATAACATTACTCGGTATCAATTATGATATGGTAGAAAATTTAGCGTCAAAAATTAAGGAGGCTGGAGTTTCTATTACGCATAATGAAAATTCTGTACAAGTAAAACATTCAGGTATCATTAAGCCTGTTGATGTATCAACTGAGTCTTATCCCGGATTTTCTACTGATTTTCAAGCTCAATTTATGTGTCTGATGGTCTTTGCCAGCGGTGTATCTAACATTTCTGAGAATATTTTTGAGAATCGTTTTATGCATGTTCCTGAATTATGTAGAATGGGAGCTAAAATCACCATCAATGGTAATTGCGCTAAGGTAGAAGGCTTAGGGTTAGGAAATAATTCTTTAGCTGGTGCAGAAGTAATGGCAAGCGATTTACGAGCATCTGTATCTTTAATCATTGCAGGATTATGTGCAAAAGGTGAAACTAAGGTAAGAAGAGTTTATCATTTAGATAGAGGATATCAGTCTCTTGAAGAGAAACTTCGCAATTGCGGTACAAAAATTGTAAGAGTTACTGGTGATACAGTATAACTGAAATGAAAATGAGTAAGTGAGTAGAAAATCTAGTGATTATTGATGGAAAAAAAATTAGCGATCAGATATTAGCCGGATTAAAGGTAAAAATAGCTGCAGATAGTATAAAGCTAACTTACCCTACTAAGCTAGCAATCATTTTAGTTGGTGATTTTCCTGCAAGCCATATATATGTAAAAAATAAAATGAAAGCCGCAGAAAAAGTGGGAATACTTACAGATTTAAGAAAATTTGATAGCACTATATCTGAAGCTGAATTACTTTCAGAAGTAAAAAAACTTAATTTAGATGAGGAAGTATCTGGCATAATAATACAGATGCCTCTACCAAATCATATAAAAAGTTCTAAGCTTATTGAAGCGCTTGATCCAAGCAAGGATGTAGATGGATTTCACCCAAAAAATCTTGGACTACTATATGGTGGATATAGCAATGAGTTTGTTCCATGTACTGCTCTTGGAGTTTTACATTTAATAGAAGAGTGTGAGAGTGAATTATCTGGAAAAAATGCAGTAGTAATAGGAAGATCTAATATTGTAGGAAGGCCAGTTGCCGCCCTGTTATTACAAAAAGATTGTAGTGTAACGATTTGTCACTCACAAACAAAAAACCTCTCATCTATTACATCGAAAGCGGATATAATAGTCTCTGCTATGGGCAGACCCAAATGCTTGGGACAAGAGTATTTTAATAGGAATGCTATTGTCATTGATGTTGGCATTAATAGAATCACTAATAAAGACAAATCTATATTAGTAGGTGACGTTGATTTTGAAAATGTAAAGGATTATGTACGACATATCACAAAAGTCCCAGGTGGTGTTGGCCCTATGACGGTAGCATACCTACTTGTGAATACTCATAATGCTAATTTAAGACGACTAGTTTAATGGATGGATATTTAATTAAGAAGATAAAAGAACTGATAATAAATGCAGGTGATATTGCGATAAAAACTAGACAAAATAACCTTAAGGTAGAATGGAAGCAAGATAATACTCCTGTCACTAATGCCGACAAAGAAATCAGCCTTTTTATTTTTAATGCATTGTCTATTCTTACACCAGATATACCAGTGATTTGCGAAGAAAGAGAACGCATATCAATTGATAAAAATAAGAAATTTTGGCTGATTGATCCAATTGATGGTACAAAAAGCTTTATCGATGGAAGAGATAGCTTCACTATTAATATTGCACTGATTGATAACCAAATAGCATCATTTGGATTTATCTATCAGCCAACTGCTAGAATGCTATATTTCACTGATGAGAATAAAAAATTTGTTATAGAAAAGAATCAAGATATCCTAGAACCTAATGTGCATAATGAGAATGAGTTCGTTGCCGTGGTTAGCTCTCATCATTTTAATCAAAAAACGAAAGATTACTTAAAGAATAACGGTATTTCTAAAATCATCTCAATGCCTAGCTCTTTGAAATTATGCATGATTGCAGAAGGAGTTGCTGATATCTATCCTAAGTTTGGAACGACAATGGAATGGGACATAGCAGCAGGACATGCGCTCATTAACGCAAATGGAGGCAAATTATCTATTCATTCTGGAGAAGAAATTCTTTATGGCAAAGATCATTTTGAGAATTCGAATTTTATAGCAATAAGCAGAAATATTTCCTCTTCGATTAATACTCTAGTAATCTGAGAAAGTTTTTACGAAAATCATGTGATAATTTTTCAAACCCTACACTCTCCAGACCTCTCTTAGGTATAACGATAAAAGCAGCATCCGATATATCGATGGATTGATCATTCGCAATATCTTGCATAAGATGCCTGATACGCCTTTTCGCTTTATTTCTGATAACAGCCTTTTTTGCAAATTTTCTGCTAACTTTCATGCCTAAAAAAGTTTTTGGCTTTCCTTGCTCGTAATTTGATATGTGAGAAAAATTCTGTACTAGAACCAGAATAAGGCAAGAACCATGGGCTTTACGACCATGAGTATTGACAAGATCAAACTCTCTTTGATTTTTTAAAGAAACAATATCCACTTAAGAATTATGCGGTTAGCCTACTACGCCCCTTTGCTCTACGATTCTTGATGATAATTCTACCAGCGACTGTAGACATCCTAGATCTAAAACCGTGTCTTCTTTTTCTTACTAAATTACTTGGTTGAAATGTACGTTTCATAACTAAATGACTATAATACGTTAAGCTAGATTAGCACGCAGTGTAATAAAATATCTTATCGTTGTCAATGCAATATTA
>JAOMYS010000015.1 GCA_028372485.1 Rickettsiaceae bacterium
TGATGTAAGTATCAAATACGTACGAGTAATTGGCATAGTCAATGTATCTCTATCTAAAATACACCAAATTTGCCTAATAACGAATAGAGTGTTAAAATATTCTTGCGTGGTGAAGAATTGATTAGGACACGCGTAATAAGCTAAATTAATTAATAGGAAAGTCATGATTACTCAGAAAGATGTAGAAGAGGCTATAAAAAACGCAAAATCATCCCACTCTTCTGGTAAAAAGGAAGAAGCTTTAGGAGCACTTCATGGTGTTATAACTAGGGCACATACTGAGAATACTAATATTACCCGCAATACAGTTGTCATGCAGTGTACTGAAGAGATGCTTAAGATTGATCCGCATAATGCAGATGCAATTACGTCACGAGCTGAAGT
Organism: Rickettsiaceae bacterium; assembly: GCA_028372485.1. GTDB lineage: Bacteria > Pseudomonadota > Alphaproteobacteria > Rickettsiales > Rickettsiaceae > Megaera_A. The sequence continues at coordinate 385 of JAOMYS010000015.1, forward strand.
GCTTCATTTTAGGGACAAACCGAATGAAGCTATCGATCTGCTTAACTCTGGTGCACAGCATGAGAGTTAAAGAAATAATCACGACCAAGTCATAAAATATGCTGATAAGATTACTAATATTGGTCTCTCCGCTAAAGGAGGTCTTGCCATGGATAGTAACGTAATCAAAGATGCTTTGACCACAAAAAATAAAGCAATAGAAGGTAGAAGAAAGGCGGAAAAATATGCTAATACAAATCTAGGAAAACTCACTAAAGCAGTAAAAAAGGTAGCAAAGTCTATTGGTAAAAGAGCCACTAAATTAATCAAGGCAAAGAGAGGGAGTGCTAGCCCTGCTCAGGCTGCATTGCGTAACAAAAATTCCAATAAAGAGAAGGGACGCTTTAACTAAGAATAGATTATACTTATCTATTCTTAGTTAGGAATGTTTAATTTACTTCTTTGATTTCGTAGATTTTTCAATCTTGGCTGCAATAATTTCCGTGGCTTGCTCTACATTGACTGAAAAAGGATCTATGTTTTTGGGAATAGAGGTAAATTTATTTTGATATTTTAAATAAGGACCAAATTTACCGATGCCCATTAAAATTTCTCCACTATCTTGTGGGTGATCACCTATTTTGAGAGGAAGGCTTAGTAGCTTTAGCGCTGTATCCAAGTCTAAATTATCTAGAGAGATAGATGCTGGAAGTGGGCTACGTTTTGGCTTTTCTTTTTTAGATGCGGCTTCACCAAGTTGAATATACCAACCATACGGACCTTTCCTTAAATACACAGTCTTACCTTCGGGGTGCATTCCAAGCTCTTTTGTATTATCTACAATTGGTTGACCTGTATTTTGATCATTACTATCATCTTTTGCAACTTGCTTTTTGAATGTGCATTCAGGGTAATTACTACATGCTAAAAATGCACCATACTTGCCTAGCTTTAAGCTTAATACCCCATTGTTTTTGCAAGAAGGGCACTTTTTATTTTTGTTATATTCTTCGCTATCCTTCTCTCCAAATAGATGAAACTCTAAGGATTTTTCAACATAGTCAATTACGTCACCAATCTTCTTGTCGCTCACTTGATCTATGTTTTTATTAAAGCCAGACCAGAAATTACCAAGTAGTTTTTTCCAGGCGAGATTACCTTCTGCAATTTTATCAAGATCTTCTTCAAGCTCTGCTGTGAAATCATACTCTACATATTTTGTGAAGAAACCTACAAGAAATGCAGTTACTAATCTTCCAAGATCATTAGGGAAAAAACGCTTCTTCTCAACGGTTACATATTTTCTATCTTGCAGGACTGATATAATAGATGCGTATGTCGATGGGCGTCCTATACCCAGCTCCTCTAGCCTTTTTACTAGGCTTGCCTCTGAGTATCTTGGCAACGGCTCTGTGAAATGTTGTTCAGGATTAATTTTTTTCGTATCTATTTTTTCTCCTTCTGAAAGCAGAGGTAGTGTCTTATTTTTCTCTTCCTTAGTGTCGTCAACACCTTCTTGGTAGACTTTATAAAACCCATCAAATGCTATAGTAGAGCCAGTAGCACGAGCGGTAAAATTCTTATCATCACTAATCAAATTTGCCCCCACCATGTCAACAATGACATTTTCCATTTGGCATGCAATTGTTCTTTTCCATATCAAGTCATATAGTGCGAGCTGATCCTTATCTAAGATATTCTTGCACTGATCTGGCATTAATCCAATATTTGTAGGGCGAATAGCCTCGTGAGCTTCTTGTGCATTTTTAGATTTGGATTTATAAATCCTCGGGCTTTTTGGTAGATATTTATCGCCATATTTGTCATCAATCAATTTTCTGATATCAGTAACGGCGTCGTTTGAGAGTGTTACCCCATCAGTTCTCATATATGTAATTAAACCGACTGTTTCACCATCAATATCCATCCCCTCATATAATTTCTGAGCAATCTGCATCGTTTTTTTTGCACCAAATCCTAGTTTCCTAGAAGACTCCTGCTGCAGGGATGAGGTAATAAACGGCGCTGCAGGATTTCTTTTTTGTTGTTTTTTAGTGATTGAGTCAATAGTAAAATTCTGACCCTTTAAACGCCCTACAATATCATCTGCATCTTTTTGGTTAGCTATAGAGAATTTCTCGAGCTTATTGCCATCAATATGAGATAATCTTGCCAAGAATGGATCGTTTTTACTATTTTGAACATCAAGAGAGATATCCCAATATTCTTGGCTGATGAAACGTTCTATCTCATCTTCTCGTTCGCAGATTAACCTGAGGGCGACGGACTGTACCCTGCCAGCAGATTTGCACCCAGGGAGCTTGCGCCACAAAATAGGAGATAGAGTAAATCCAACAAGATAGTCAAGAGCCCTTCTTGCTTGCTGTGCATTTACTAGGTCAGTATCAATTTTTCTAGGGGACGCAACAGCTGCAAGCACAGCTTTTTTTGTAATTTCATTAAAAGCAATACGTTTAAATCTAGTATCCTCTGCAATAATCTTCTTTTCTTTGAGTACCTCTATCACGTGCCAAGAAATAGCTTCTCCTTCACGATCAGGATCGGTAGCCAAATACACTTCATCTGCTTTCTTGGCGGATTTCAAGATTTCACTGACATATTTATTTGCTTTATCTGATATCTCATACTTCATGGCGAAATCTTCATCTGGAAGTACGGAGCCATTTTTTGATGGCAAATCTCTTATATGACCAAAAGAGGCAATAACTTTAAAATCACTACCCAAATATTTATTTATTGTTTTAGCTTTAGCGGGTGACTCTACAATGACTAATTTCATGAATCTTCTTATGTATAATTTTGGTTAATATATTAGGGAAACTTTGTTCCCAAAATGTCTGGTGATTTTTCCAGCAAGTTCAAGTTCGAGGCATATAGTATATAGTACTGACATAGGTAGCCCGGTTTCACTTGCAAGCAAGTCATATGTGACCGGCGTTGATGAGAGCAGAGTTTTTACTACATTTCTATCTTTGTCTTTAATATTCAAATTATTACTCTTTACTGGAAGCATGAAATTATTACTACAAGTTTCAGATTCTTCAAGTGATTTTTGCAATTTTTTATAAGATGACACATTAGAAATCACATCTTGACTTGATTCTAACAAATATGCACCATCCTTTATCAGCTTATTACTACCCATGCATCTTGGGTCGAGTGGAAAACCTGGGACAGCAAAAACATCACGATTTTGCTCTAGTGCAAAATTAGCTGTAATCAAGGAACCTGATTTTAAACCTGCCTCTACTACTACAGTTGCAAGGGATATTCCAGATATAATTCTATTACGCTGAGGAAAATGCTTACTTAACGGTTTTGACCCTATAGGCAATTCAGCAAGTAACAATGCGTTCTCTGAGATGTAATCATATAATCTTTTATTCTCTGGGGGGTATATATGATCTATACCACCTGCAATAACAGCAATGGTATTTTCCTTGCTTGCCTCATGTACTGAGGTATCTATGCCACGTGCTAGGCCCGATGCAGTTATAAAGCCAGCTCTGCATAATTCAGAAGATATCTGCCCTGCAAAAGAGCGACAATTTATAGAGCTATTTCTAGCACCTACAATAGCAACTACTTTTTCAGAATTGAGCAACTCTATCCTACCTTTGTATGATAGTATTGGTGGAAAATCATGGATCTGCAGTAGAGGCTGAGAATAGTTGAAATCCTTGTAAGTAAGGAGATATGCTTTGTTTTTATGTAATAAATCTAGTTCTTTCTGTGCCTGTGATTTTGAATATGCTTTGATTGGCTTTGAAAGCCCTCCTTTTATAGAAAATTCTCCGATATTTTCAAGTGCTTTCTTTGCTGAGCCAAAGAGCTTTATTAAATGTGAGAACGTTTTAGAGCCAACATTCTCACTTCTTATAAGACGTAATATATCAATAGTATCTTCAGAATATTCTGAAGTACTAGAGCGTACAAATAAATTGCTTAGCATTACTTATAGTAAATTAAGTTATAATTTATCAGCGTGAGATGTTAAATAATCTGAGACACCCTGTTTTGTAGGACTCATACCTTGATCGCCAGTTTTCCAACCAGCTGGGCAAACTTCCCCGTGAGTCTCGTGATGGCTTACAGCATCAATTAACCTTAATGCTTCGTCAACGTTTCTTCCAAGTGGAAGATCATTGATTAGGTAATGTCTGATATTAAAACGCTCATCAATGAGGAACGTAGCCCTATATGAAATACCTTCTGCATTTAAGACGTTGTATGCTGTTGAAATCTCTTTGTTTAAGTCAGATATCAGTGGAAATTGTACATTACCAATACCGCCTTTATTGACAGGCATTTCTTTCCAAGCATGGTGAGAAAAATGTGAGTCTACGCTCACGGCGATAATCTTTGTGTTTTTATCAGAGAACTCGCCCAGCCTATTATTGAATGCAATAATTTCTGAAGGGCATACAAAAGTAAAATCTAACGGATAAAAGAATAATATTCCCTTAGAATTTTCTAAATGTTTTTTTAAATTAAAGCCATCTTCTATTCTATTATCTTGTAGCACAGCTTTTGCTGTAAAATCTGGTGCCTGGTTTCCTATAAATGGGTTCATAATAAATTCTCCTTAGGTTAAGTTCGTCGCTAATTATGGGTTATCTCCATGATATTCACGGAATAAAGCCTAGCAACATATGAAGTATTGTTTTCGGGATGATACATAGTATGGATTATTTAATCAACAGTATCTTTTAGAGATTGTATAGCAGATTAAGTGGTTTTGAAGTAAGTATATTCTCAAATGCATTTGTTAATATTCTTTTAAAATTGATTGAGCGGTATATTCTTTGTTAAACTTTAATTAGTATCACTCATTACAAGTAAGGGTTTTTATATGAAGAGCGCAAGAGAAGAAGCATTAGAAGAAATGAAAAAAGCTGTTTCGAATATTGGGAAAAAAATAAAGAAGGGAAGGTATGATGAAGATAGCGAAAATGAGGGTTCAGAAGATGAAGAGCTAGAAGAGGTGAAAGAAAAGATAGAGGGATTAAGCTTAGAATTAAGTAAGTTTGCTGAGCGTCTTGCAGATATTTTACCTACAGATAATGAGCTGGCATCCTTCCTATCTCAGGATCGGGAGGAAATAGGGGCGAGCATTAAAACAATTGATGAATTAATAGTAGAGCAAGCAACAAAAATAAAAAACTACGCAAAATATGGGGAAATTAACGAGAAAGAGAAGCAGAACGCAGAACAGAATTTGAAAGATCTATCCGAGCATCAGGGGATAAAAGAAAAAATTACAAGTGCAAAAGAAAGAGTAAATGATGTTAGAAAAGAGAAGGAGCAATCTGTACAAGCTATTATCGAAGAATTTACAAGTGCAAAAGAAGGAATTGAGAAACTACCACTGAATAAGCAGCTTCAGTATCAAAATGTAATTAACGCAGTGAAGGAGATTCAAAAAAATCAACAAAGTAATCAAGCAATTACTATTGAACAATTTGATAAATTACAAAAATTACATGCTGAATTTATATCAGAAAAATCACAAGATATAGATAAACCAGCTCCAAAAATTAAACCCCAAATAAAAGAACCCCAAGAACAAGTTAAGTCAGGCAAGAAAAGAGAAGAAAAATCACACAAAGCAAGACCAAGATCTGTTGATGCGTTAAATGAAGAATTAAGAAAGAGAAAAGCATTGATTAACAACGAGGAGATAGAGCTGGAAAAACCTGATAAGCAGAATATTCAATTGAGTGAAGAAAATATGAAAGCTGTCAAAGAGATTTCTACAAACTTTGCAGAATTACAGAGAAATAACAATCAAGATAAAACTCTTGCAGAGCAGTTGCAAGTTAGTAAAATTGGTAATCTATTGAAGCAGTTTGAAGAAAATAAATTTGGCGACAAGGATTTCAACAGCTTACAGGAAGCTTATAATACTTATAGCGAGCAATTAGCAAAGTTACAAAAAGCTAAAGAAGAAGAGTCTGCTATAAAAGCCGAAGAGATAGCTAAAGAAAATGCCATAAAGGCAGTAAAAGAGGAAAAAGAAGCTGCTATAAGGGCTAAAAAAGAAGCAAGGGCAGCTGCTCTTAAAGCTGCATCAGAAGAACCACGAAATGAGAAAAAAATAGAATTGAGTGATTCTAATAGAGAGGCGGCAAACAAAATCAAGGAAGATTTTCAGAACATATCATCAGCAGATCATATCAATTTTATGGCTTTGCATGAGGGGAAAAGGGCAAGAATTCAACAAATTGATAATCTATTGAAGCAGTTTGAAGAAAATAGATTTAGTGGTATAGAATTCAGAAACTTACAAGAGGCATATCATGCATATAGTGGAAAATTAATAGAGCCACAAGGAGCTGAAAAAGAAGAGGTGCTTAACGAGGTAATGGAGAAAAATGATACCGCACTTAATTTGGAATCAGAAAAATCACGAGAAGGACCGGATATCGTAGAAGAGGTAACGCAAGAGGTGAAGCAACTAGAGGAGATTTATCAAAACCGGAATACAGAGAGTGTCGAGAAGGATACAATGCCTGAGGGGCGAAAGTTTACTAATGCAATGATAACTAATCGCTTTAAAGAATCAATTGAAAATTTCTCAAAGAATTTAACAAATCAAATTGATAAACTTAAAAACAACAAAGACACGAAGTCTATCGGTAAAGCCGATATATTAAGTGACTTGCACAAGTCATTCGATTCAAATTTACTCGAATTACAAGAAGCCAATAACCGCAAAGAATCTATAAAGCAACCTATGGAAGATTTGCTAAAATCAGTAGACACAATTTCTGAAGAATCTGGGAAACAGAGGGGGTTTTTGGGAAAGATATGGAATAATACAATTGGGAAATTGATCCCGCAGGTTGCTATTCATACAGAAACGCAGAAAGAGTTATTAGAAATTACTAAGAGTTTAAAACATTTTGGGCATGAAATACAGAAAGATGGCTGCATGCTCACTGCGCATAATGTAGAGCCAGAGCCTCTAGATCTTGAGCATTATAAAGAGCGAGCGAAAAAACAGGAGAGATCCTCTTTTGTTGATAATATAAAGAAAAAAGGAAAGAGTGAATCTCATGTATCTTCTCTTGAAAAAAGTAAGTCGGAAGCTTCTGCTGATAAGGAGAGGTGGTAAATTTTATCTTAGTAGAATTAATTTGTAGAACTTAACTCCTTATTGTATAATTCGCATGTCGATAATTATGTATAACGTGCGTGTTGATGAAAAGGTTAGTAAATAACAAACTTCTCTTGTTGTCGCTTATGCTGCTTGTAAATAGCTATGCTCTTGCGAGTGAAATAGTAGAAGTTGATCTCTTTATTAAAGATCACAAATTTACACCAGAAGAGCTGGAGCTACCAGAAGGTAAAAAGATCCGCATTACAGTGCATAATCAAGATCCAACAATTGAGGAATTTGAAAGTATTGATCTAAAGAGGGAAAAGATAATTTTTGGTAATTCAAAAGCAAGGGTTATACTTCCGCCATTAAAAGAAGGTGAATATAAATTTTTTGGTGAATTTCATGAAGACACTGCTCAAGGAAAGATAATCGTAAAAAAGAATAAGGATAAAGATCAGGATGTTTAAGATAGCGATAGTAGTATTTCGTGAATGTTTGGAGATAGCTTTTTTGCTTGGTGTAATTATTGCGGCAACGAATCCCATCAAAAATTCAAAGATATATATTATTCTTGGCTCAGTGCTTGGAGTTGCATGTGCGTCTGTGTTTGCTTTGTTTGCACGCTCTATAGTTGATAGTTTTGGTGGTATAGGGGATGAGCTTTTCAATGCTCTTGTTGTTTTATGTACTGCAATTTTGATTAGTTTTACTGTCGTGTGGATGCAAGGCTACACTAGCAGGATTAAACAAAATTTAGGAAAACTATCTGACAAAATTACTTCTGGAAATGCTAGTAAATTCATGCTTGTTCTAGTAGTCGCTATGACTATTTTGAGGGAAGGTGCTGAGATAATCCTTTTTGTTTATAGTATTGTTTCAACGGAGCATATAGATAGTACCAATTATATTTTAAGTCTTGGACTTGGGGGAGTGGCAGGATTAATCGCTGGTACTATCATTTATTTGGGTATTATGAATTTATCAGGGAAGTATATATTTAAGATTTCTACTATTTTACTAATTTTAATTGCAGCAGGACTCGCTTCAAAAGCTGCTGGTATCTTGACATATAGTGGGATTTTAGAAGTTTATAATGACCAATTATGGGATAGTTCTTGGATTATATCTAACAATAGTATTGTTGGTAAGATATTGAATATCGCAATAGGGTATGATTCAAAACCGAATGCTATGCAAATTATTTTCTATTTTAGTACTATCATGCTTACCATTACTATGATGAAAATTAGATCAAAATTAACAGGTAAAGATCATGATTAAGTTTTTTTCTGAAATCATGCCTTTAGTGGCGTTTTTTATTGGTTATAAAATGGGCGGAATCTTAAATGCTACGCTATATATGGTAGTGGCATCTGTTATTGCTATGGTTATCACCTATTTTTATGAGAGAAAGATTAATAAAATCAATCTAATTTCCACTATACTACTCATCATGTCTGCTGGTTTAACATTATTTAGTGGGAATTTGATTTTCATAAAAATGAAACCAACAATTTTATATTGTCTCTTTGCTATTACATTCTTAATCACGAATTTCAAATGGAAGCCAGCTATACAATATGCTTTAGGTAGTGCAATCAAATTCAAAGATGAAAAATGCTGGTATGTTTTAAATACACGTTTTATGTTCTTTTTTCTATTAATGGCATTCTTAAATGAACTTGTTTGGCGTAATTTTGATGAAAATGTTTGGGTGAATTTTAAGGTGTTTGGAGCAATGCCAATTACCTTAGTATTTACTATGTTACAAATACCGTTTATCATAAAAAATAAAGGGATGGAAGAAGCGTCTTAAATTGTTCGTTTAGTCCTTACCCAAGTAAAGGAAATAATAAGTACTATATTTATGAATCACTTAGTTGTAGCAAAAAAAGTCATTAGCAAAGAGTCTGAAGCCTTAGATATTTTATCACAAAATATACCTAAAGATTTTTCCTCGTTAATAGATTATATCTTGACCTTCAAAGGGCGAGTGATATTAATCGGTATGGGTAAGAGTGGCTATATAGCAAAGAAGATTGCTGCAAGTCTGGCATCCACTGGCACTCCTGCGTTTTTTATTCATCCAGGTGAGGCGAGCCACGGCGATCTCGGAATGATTACTGCTGAAGATTTAGTTGTGATGATTTCAAACTCTGGTGAAACAAAAGAGTTATTTGATACAATAAATTATTGTAAAAGGCACAATATTAAGATTGCATCCATTACAATGAAAGAGGAATCTACACTTGCTACAAATAGCGATTTTTTGCTTCTTCTTCCAAAACAGAAAGAGTCTTCTACCATATCCGCTCCAACTACTTCTGCGTTAATGACATTATCTCTTGGAGATGCAATTGTGACTACTCTTCACGAAGCTAAGGGATTTACCAAAGATGATTTCTTACAATTTCACCCAGGCGGAAAGATTGGTGCTAACTTACTCAAGGTTGAAGAAATTATGAGGACTAGAGATAAACTACCATCGATCTTTGAGTCCACTTCCTTTTCTGATGCTATTGTGGTGATGACGGAGAAATGCTTAGGTTGCGCCATTGTAACTAACGCAGAAAATAATATAGTCGGGATAATCACAGATGGGGATTTAAGACGTCATATAAAGGATGATTTGAATAATATCAGTGCTAGTGATGTAATGACAAAAAATCCACAAACTATTAACTCAGACTCTCTGGCAACAAAGGCATTATTTATTATGAATGATAAAGGTGTGACAACACTGCCCGTTATAGAGGATAATAAATTAGTTGGCGCAATACATATTCATGACGTATTAAAATCTGGTATTGGTTAGATGGGAGATTTTACGCAATATAGGAAGCGTATCAAATTATTGAAGTATGCACTACTTGCTGCATCTCTTGTGATTTTTTCTTTAGTTCTTTTTTTCTTATATAGCAAGAATTCTTCGCCTGAAGATGTATCACCAATAAAAAAGCGCAACAAATCATCAAAGGAGTATAGTTTAAATATAAATAATTCTGTTTTTGAAGGTATAACTGCTGACTTAGTGCCTTATAGAATATTCGCTAATGACATTATTAAAGATAAGTCCGATAAGTATATTTTAAACATTGTACAAGGCAAATACTTTCTTCCAGATGGAGATTTATCTATTAAATCAAATGGCGCAGTATTAGATGAAGAAAAGAAATTGGTGATATTAAGCAAAGATGTTGTTTTTGTACTAAATGATGCTACCTTAAAATGCGCCCAGCTCAGCTTTAACCTTGATACTCAAGAAGCTTACACTAATACGGGTGTACGAGTTGATTTCAATCAATCTAATATAAGGGCAGATAGCTTTAAAACTGAAGATGCTAATAATATTATAGAATTTCAAGGTAATGTTAAATCAAGTTTTGATATAAAAAATGAATAGGATCTTTATATTTCGTATATTTATTATTTGTTTGGTATGTATTTATTCTACATATTCATATGCTGGTAGACTAAATATCAGTTCTGATAGCTTGCGTATGCAGAATGACAATATGAGCGCAACTTTTTTAGGTAATGTAAAATTAGTTTTCAATAATTTTGAATTGATCACTGATAGATTAATTGTTTTTTATAGTAATTCTTCTGATAAGAAGGAGATAGAGAAAATAGTAATTCCTGTAAGTCTGAAAGCTATAAATATGTGCTATGAAGAGATAGTTACTGCAGATAGTGGCGAGTTTGATAATTCAACAAAGAAGCTAACATTAGAAAAAAATGTTAGAATATTGAGGGATGGCAATACACTTGTGACTGATAAGGTAGTATATTCGTCTTACTTACAAAAAATACAACAAGAAGACAATGCAAAATAAATTAGTTGTTCAGAACATATTCAAATCCTACGACAAAAGGCATGTTTTACGAGACATTAATTGTCATTTGACGCAAGGTGAAATAGTGGGGTTATTTGGGCCAAACGGGGCAGGTAAAACAACTCTATTTAGTATCATTATAGGTCTTATCAAGACTGATCTTGGAAAATTACTGTTAAATGACCAAGATATTACAGGGCTTCCTATGTATTTAAGATCGCGCCTTGGCTTTGGTTATTTGCCGCAAGAGTCATCAATATTTCGTGGTTTAAGCGTATCTGATAACATAAAAGCCGTTTTAGAGATTGTTCATAGCGACAAAAAAAAGATTGAAGAAAAGACGGGAGAGTTGCTAGACGAATTCTCTATTACACATTTAAAAGACAACCTTGCAACAACGCTTTCTGGGGGAGAAAGGAGAAGACTAGAAATTGCAAGGACTCTTGCTACAGAACCCAGCTTCATATTGCTTGATGAACCGCTTGCAGGGATTGATCCAATAGCAATTAGGGATATAAAGCAATTAGTAAAGCATCTAAAGAAGCGCAATATAGGCGTTTTGATTACCGATCATAACGTGCGTGACACTCTAGATATCGTAGACAGAGCTTATGTGATATATGATGGAAAAGTATTAATTGAAGGAACTCCGAAAGATATTATAAGCAGTTCAGAGGTTAGAGAGGTTTATCTGGGTCAGACATTCTTGGGTGAAAGGAGTCAATGAACACTAGCAAAAGTTCATCTAACAAGAATATAGCCCTATCTCTTGTAGCTTTGCTTATAAGTATGGCTCTACTTACCCTTGCATCTGTTCCTATATATAATCTTTTTTGTAAAGCTACAGGTTATGGCGGCACGACTCAAAGAGCTAATCCTTATGTAAAAATTACCAAAGGCACAAGAAAGATTAAGGTTGAGTTTGACGCTAATGTAGATAAAAAACTACCTTGGCGTTTTATACCAAAGCACCGTAGCGCTAGTGTAATTACTGGTGAAACTACATTAATATTTTATGAGTCTGAAAATTTGAGTGATCACGATATAATAGGCACTTCTATATATAATGTTACTCCACTTAAGGCGGGAAAATATTTCGTTAAGGTTCACTGTTTTTGCTTTGAAGAGCAGCTATTAAAAGCCCGGCAGAAGCTTCTAATGCCAGTATCATTTTTCATAGATCCAGAAATTGAGAATGATCCCGAAATGCAAGATGTAGACAGAATTACATTATCTTATAGCTTCTTTAAGGTAAAAGATTTGTAGTCCTTGCAGCATTGTAGCAGATTAACGGAATGACAATAGAGACAAAATGAAAAAAGGCTAAGATGGTTTATACATCTTAGCCTTAATATTTTAAAGAATAGATTGATAAAACAAATTACCTTTACTAGTTATCTAGCAAGAGAATCAAGCATTTGTTTTACTGCATCTGAGATTTTATTAGCGCCTTGAAGCACACTAATTGCAGATGTTATCTTTTTCACAGATTCATTATATTCTTGAGGAGCAAGAACATAGTCTGTGTTAAGATAAGAGTCAGCAGATTTCTGAGTTACATCAGTTGTAGCTCTAAGAGCATCTGCAGCTTCAATCACGCTAGATCTTTGGTTTGAGATGTTTGCCTGTTCTCCACGAATGATATTCAGCGCTGAGTTAATCACATCTTGAGAAAGACTACGTCCTTCTGTAGTGGTTAGATCAGTTGCTTGATTATCAGCAAGAATTGCAACAAGTTCAGCTCTAACTGGTGCATCTGCTATTGCTGTCGCAAGATCTGCATTTGTAACATTCATTATGTTTACAGGATCAACAGGAAGAGCATTTTCAAATGTATTATTATACAGAGATGCTCTATATAATGCTTCAGCAACATCACCAAGTTTATTAGCTTCTGCTATAACATTTGCGTTACCTCTAATATCTGGCTCTAAAGCATCATTAACAGCTGTACGCATAGCGGCATCACTAACACCTTGTTGAGCAAAACCATCAACAGAAGCGGTAACAACATCAGCATCAGCTGCATTATCTATTAGTGCAAATATAGCAGCGCCTGCAATACCTGCGAAATTACCAGCTACGTTAAGAGCTGTTACGTCAGTAACTATCTTAGCAGCAACGGCTGGAGCATCAGCATCACCAGTAGCAACAGTACCATTATCAATAGCAGCTCTAATATCTGTTATTGCAGTATCAATAGCAGCACCGGCTGCAGCAGCTTTAACAGCAGCAGCGATTACATCAGTAGTCGCGCCAGGATTTTGTGCTATCGCAAGATCAACAGCTTCAGCGATTGCACCTGCTGCATCAAGTCTTATATCATCATTAGTCTGTATTGTAGCACTTAAAGTACTAGCATCAGCTGCAACTAAAGCACCACCATTTGCGCTCACTGCAGTTGCAATAACGGCATTTGTTGCCTGCATTGCATTCATAAATTCTGCTTGTGCATCAGCACCAGCAGCAGCTGGAACAGCAGGTACTGCATCAATTGCAACATCAATTGCGTTACCAATAGCTAAAATTGTATCACCCGCTTGTATACCCTCAGAGATAGCAGTTTTAGCCGCAGTGACTATTGCTGCTTCTGCTGGATCACCAGATATAGATGCTATATTTCTGAACATTTCGTCAAAGCGAGCTGCTATTGCATTTGCAGTAGGAATATTAGCTTGTTCTACGATTTTAGAATTAAGAATAGGAACAAGTTTCTCATCAGCGATACGAATGAAAGAGGTGTTACCATCACGAACAGCAGTAATAGCATCAGCAAGGTTTTGAGCGGTAAGGTCAGCAGCTGCTTCTTGAGTGAAGTTAGTTCTAGAAGTTACAGCAGCATCTAATTTTTCTTGAGTATCAAATTTATCACCACCGATTCTACCTAGTTTTCCACCAATATATTCATTTAGTGATTCACTAGCACCAATTCTCATAAGTTTCCCGTCGCTGATATCAGCAACTCTAACGGAGAATTTATCTGCTATTGATAGACCAACTTGAACATCTACTTTTTTAGCACCACCAGAAAGAAGTGATTTACCATCAAAATCTGCAGTTCTGATCATGAGATCAACTTGAGCTTTTTTATCATCTAAGTTTTTCTGTAGAACAGTTAGTTTATCTTGAGATATTGCGCCAGCACTACCAACAGTTTTTTGTGCTTCTTGTAATGACAGAGCAACAGTTTTTAGGTATTCATCAGTAATTGTAAGCATATTAATACTATATGCAGTTTTTTGCGCTACTGCGCCAAGAACAATTTCTGAATCTCTCAGGGAG
>JAOMYS010000016.1 GCA_028372485.1 Rickettsiaceae bacterium
CCTTGCCATAACTATCACCCATGGCCTCTGCTAAAGAGGTTTTTCCTAAAAATCTCTGCATTTTTGGAACAAATAAAAATGCAGTAATCAACAACGAAAAAGCTACACCAGAAGAAGCAATAAGGTAAGATATACCATCAGAATATACTCTAGACAGAGTAGTAGCAAAAGCACCACCACTTACATAAGTTGCAGTAATAGTAGCAACAAGCGCAGCAGTAGAGAAGTTCCTGCCACCTAGTGCATAATCACTTATATTTTTGATCTTACCATTACGAGATAAGCCTATGTACAAAGTTACACCAAGATAACAAAATATTACAAACGTCTCAAGACTCATAACAATACTCGTTTTAAATTAAATAGATACATACAATTACGCTACCATAAATTACATGGTGGACGCAAGTAGAACCTAAGGTTGCAATTAAATTATCAAGAAACCTATCATCATTCCAAGAAATATTTATTTCTTCAAATCACATCAATCTTATTTTTTAACTTCTTTAGTCTTTGCTTTTTTAGGTTTCTTTTTACCAGTTGCTGGAAAAACAGGTTCTTCTTCTGTGTCAATAGGATTACCAAGCAATAAATGCTTAATCTGCTTGCCAGACAAGGTCTCTTTTTCAACCAACGTTTTTGCTAGAATATGCAACTGATCTATGTGATCTGTCAAGACTTTTTTTGCAAAAACATAGCCTTCGTCAATGATTCTCTTGATTTCAGCATCTATAAGCTCTGAGGTTTTTTCAGATCTTGTCTTATCGCCTTCACCATGAGCGTACCTGTCTTCATTACTTTTTCCAAGAAAGATAGGACCTACTTTACCACTAAGTCCCCACTCTGTAACCATAGACTGCGCTATGTTAGTTACCATCTTAATATCTTGGGATGCACCAGATGTAACTCCATCTTCTCCAAATATAATCTCTTCAGCTATTCTTCCACCTAAACCCATAGCAATCTTAGATTTCATCTGAGCATAACTAAATGAGTGTTGATCTTTTTCTGGTAAGGGCTGTACCATTCCTAGAGCTCTACCTCTTGGTATGATTGTTGCCTTGTGGATAGGGTCAGATGCCAAGCAATATAAGCTCACAAGAGCATGACCACCCTCATGATAGGCTGTCATCTTTTTTTCATCTTCTGTTATGAGCATGGATCTACGTTCTACACCCATCAGTACCTTATCCTTCGCATCATCCATATCATGAATATCTACATTCTTTTTACCTTTACGAGCAGCAAGCAATGCAGATTCATTGACTAGATTTTGTAGATCCGCACCAGAAAAACCAGGCGTTCCACGTGCTATCACACGCAAATCTACTTTATCAGATAGTTTTATCTTTTTAGAGTGAACTTTCAATATTTGCTCTCTGCCATTAATATCTGGGTTTGATACAGTAATTTGCCTATCAAAACGCCCAGGTCTAAGTAATGCAGAATCAAGTACATCTGGTCTGTTTGTAGCTGCAATAATAACAACCCCCTCGTTAGAGTCAAAACCATCCATCTCAACAAGCATCTGGTTGAGAGTCTGCTCACGCTCATCATTACCACCGCCGAGTCCTATTCCCCTATGACGTCCGACAGCATCTATCTCATCAATGAAAATTATACATGGAGCATTTTTCTTACCTTGCTCAAACATGTCACGCACTCTACTTGCACCGACGCCTACAAACATTTCAACAAAATTTGAGCCAGAGATACTAAAAAATGGTACATTCGCTTCACCTGCTATAGCTTTGGCAAGTAGGGTTTTACCAGTACCTGGTGGGCCTATTAAAAGACACCCCTTTGGAATTTGCCCACCGAGTTTTTGAAACTTCCTAGGGTTTCGTAAGAAATCTACGATTTCTCCAAGCTCCTCTTTTGCTTCATCAATACCTGCAACATTAGAGAATGTAATTTTCGTTCCTTTATCTGAGATCAGCTTAGCTTTGGACTTACCAAAGCCCATCCCTTTAGCACCACCATTCATTTGACGCATAAAGAAAACCCAAACACCAATAAGAAGTAACATTGGAAACCAAGAAACGAAAATACTGAATAAAGAATTCATCTTCGTATCTGGCGGAGTAACATCAATATAAACACCATTTAGGCTCAACTTATCTATCAGGCCTGGGTAATCCGCAGCATAAGTACTAAACGGAGTACCATCAGATAAAACTCCTTCAATGTATCTTCCCTGAATCTTCACGGAATTTACTTGACGCTCATCAACCTTATTCAAAAAATCTGAAAATGCCAATTGCTCTGATCTGCTACCAATGCTATCTCCTTGCAATGCATTAAAAGTTATCACCATCAAAATGAAAATAAGTATCCAAATGAAGATTTGCTTGTTTTGATTATTCATCTAAATCGTACCCTAAAAAAAATGAGTAAAACGTGAGGTAAAATTCGGTCTAAAAATAACTTTAATAGCTGCCTCAAACGCACAATCATCATAATAAGATATACTAGGAATTGCTACGATTTTTTTTCTATTTTTTATAATAGGTAAAGTAAATAAAATGGACTTATGGTTATTATAACTGAATTTCTTAAATTCGTGCAAATTCAACTTATCCTTTATGCTTACATAATCAGGCAATTTTAAGCTGTCAATCACATAATCATCACCTACCTCTTCTGTAAATAGAATCTCAAATCTATTGTCCCAATGTTCCTTGAAATTTAATTTGACCTCAGATGAGCAAATAGATGATTCCTCCCTAAAGATAATCAATTTATTACCTAAAATCTTTTTGACAATACATCCATGTAAACTGCATTTTAGATTTGTATCAGTAAGCCTTGGGAGTAATTTCTCAAGATTCCTATATCTTGGCAAACTCTCTTTGCCACTAATAATCGTCAAAACATAATTGAGAATCTGTACTATTATATCAAAATGAAAAGCAGATAAGATGGTAAGGTCGATTATAGCAAATCCACAATTATTAATCTCGACGGACTCTGCTATTCCAGATATTAAATTCTTCGTCAGATCTTTTACTTTTTTATTTACTTCATTAAGCTCTCCTTCCAGTTTATACTTTTCTCCACTAAGTAAAGGAGCAATCTTCTTGCGTATCCTATTTCTCTCATATAAATCTGATTGATTTGACGAGTCTTCCATCCATTTGATTTTATTCTCCTTAAGGTAAGTTATTAGATCGTTTTTTCTTATATCAAATAAGGGGCGCAAAACTTGAATATCCTTGTAAAAAAAACTATAAGAAGAACTCAGGCCAAAGATTCCTGATTTCTTATGCTTGCGCATAAGGTACGTCTCTAACATATCGTCAAAATGATGAGCTGTTAGAAGGATTTTTATACCAAGTTCTTTACACTTTTCACTCATCAGATCATAACGACCTTTTCTTGCACGCTCCTGAATGGAAGATTTAGTGATACCTGCATCCCAAGATAATTTATAAAAATCATGCTTTAATTCTTCGGCAAGATTCCTTACATAATGAATTTCATCGCAAGCTTGGGAGCGTAGATTATGGTTTACGCTAAGAACCGAAAGTTTTGTATTTGATTTTTTACACCAGCTAGATAGAAGAAACAACAAAGCAATGGAGTCAGAACCGCCAGAGACAGCTACAGCTATATGATCATGTAAATCTTGTGCATTTAGCAAAAGACAAAAATTTTTATCAAAACGATCTTTTAAAGTAGAGGGCATTATTAAAGCAGGTTTATGGTAAGGATTTAAAGGTGAAATCTTTCAACTGAAGAATCAACATCCATACTTTAGAGATTCCGTATAATCCTCGTATAGTAATACTTGGATTTACGGAATGACAGGTTGGGGAGTATTCTCGCATAGCAGTACTCAGATTTACAGAATGACAGGTTAAGGAAGATTTTTGTATAGTAACCACACAGGTTTACACCAGATGATATGTGTGGGAGCATTTTCTTATAAGTACACTGATAACTTAGAGATATTTTCTAACCTTCAAATATAGCCGTACTTGACAACGCCAAGCCATATCATTTCGTAAGCGAGCTTCTTTAGTGAGCTATATGAATATGACTATAAGAGCAGAACCGTCAATTACTTAAGATACTTTAATCCCTTGGCAAGTCCCTTAGTAGAGATAGGAAATCTGATTTGCTTACCTTCTATATTTATGAAAGCTAAACTATTTTCAGCCTCAGATGTAAGAATCTTTAAATCAGCATCTGAAATAGGAGCAACGGCAACACAACCAGCAGCAGAGCATGTAGTATATCTTCCAGGTATAATCAATTTTCCAGAACTAATAACTGATGTTCCAGCCTCTAATCCTAAGGCTAGTCCCAAAGGTAAGGTCTGCATAAGCTTTAATTCTTTTTTGTCACCAAAATAACCTATCTGAAATAAAGCAATTGGTTGTTGTTTGTCATCTTGAGTTGCATTAATTTGCTGATTCAATAAACAAATTTCTGGAATTTTCTTCTCTTCGTTTTTTTCAGTGCAAGATACTACCCAATCATCAAATTTCTTTCCATTTTGCTTTCCAGCGGTAGCTACGTTAAGCAACATAAAAGCAAAGATTGCTGTTACTATTACAAGCCCCAATGATATAAAAGAAAGTTTTTTGATATTAGCTTTCATAGACACGCTCATTAATTTTCTATATAATTTCAACGTTTTTTTTCATGGTGGGCGATGACAGATTCGAACTGCCGACCGTTTCGGTGTAAACGAAATGCTCTACCAGCTGAGCTAATCGCCCTAAACTCAGATTAAAGTGGAATATGCACTAATTAGCTGAAAGAATCAAGTTAATTTTATCTAAAAGATTGCATAAGCAGAATTTTGATATATTTTGTACCTTAACCTATGTTAAGTGGCTTGTTGGGTATGAATAAGATAATACAAATATTTCATCGTTTCGTTGATTATAAAATATCAATCAAGGAGCTATATTTCTCCTTAACAACATGGTTCGTGGTACTTGTTGCATTTTTAGGTGTAACATCAAAATTCCATACAACCTTATTGGTTGCAAATATCGTAATAGCACTATGCGTCTATCTAATTGTAATACTCGTAACAAATAGAATATTATTATCTGGATTTTTAACCTTGCTTCTTGCGGTATCTATTGATTATGTGAAGCTTATTAAATGGAAATTCTTGCTCCAAGAGATATCTGCTGCTGATGTTTTTATGGTCAAGCTGCTGGTAAATCATGGATTATTCAGGCTTATATATGAATATGCTACTGGAGAAATTTACCTCATATTCTTATTACTCGTTATTAATTTTATATTACTATGGAATAAATCGGACACTTTATTTGATAAACAAAATTTAGGAGTAAAAAATTACTATGCTTTAAGGCTAGTTTCTTTTGGCGTTGCATTACTACTAAGCTCTAAGTTATTTGACACAGCTCTTGATAAAA
Source organism: Rickettsiaceae bacterium (assembly GCA_028372485.1). GTDB lineage: Bacteria > Pseudomonadota > Alphaproteobacteria > Rickettsiales > Rickettsiaceae > Megaera_A. Next base: position 5,403 of record JAOMYS010000016.1, read on the forward strand.
AATCTTATTTCTCTCTAACTATTGAATCTACAAAACAACATAGTGAAAACTATCAAAGACGTGCTTACGGGCCATTTGCTGACATATTATTCACCATTCAAGATATGTATATAGAACCTAATTCTGGCGATATTGATGAGTCCTTAATTCTAGACAAAGTTGCTCCAAGTAAAACCAATTTGGTTACTAAAATTGACGACATGCCAGACATTGTTGTCATATTAAACGAATCTACGTTTGACCCAAGCAAGTTGGATTACGATTTTGCTGAAAATTTAAAATTCAGTTTTTTCCAAGATGGAGAACACACAAAATATAGCGGTATATTAAATGTTAATACTTATGGTGGAAGTTCTTGGATCAGTGAGTATGAGATAAATACAGGCATAGCACATAAATCCTTTTCGGGACCTAGCTACATGCCATTTATCACATTAATACCCATTACTCAAAATTCAATAATGTCTCATTTGAGATCCAAAGGATATAGAGTTGAGGTGATATATCCTGTGGATAAAAATTTCTCTCTAGCTATGGATTCATACACAAAATTAGGTGCTCATGATATCAAAGACATATATGAATATGGGTTCAAGCCAGAAAGTTGGGGGAATGTGCCAGATACTATGATTAGTGATATGATAATAGAGGCTCTAGATAAAAACCCAGAAGAACCAAAATATATTTTTGCAGCAACTATGCTCAATCATGGTCCTCATTCAAGCTTTACTTCTGACAAGATAGGGTGCGGAAGAGTCATGAATGATAAGCTTTGTTCAAAGCTAAATGACTATACCTCAAGAGTCATAAGAACAAGCAAAGATCAAGTGGATTTGATCAACAAATTAATGAAGCGAAAAAAGAAAACCATAATAGTGAATTTTGGTGATCACTTGCCATCATTTGAAGGGTTCTCGACTCAGCTACGCTTCACACGTGATATAAAGGATTATTACAAAACATTCTATAATGTGAATGCGAATTTTGATATTCCAGATAAAACAAAATACTCATCACTGGATATTACATTTATACCAAGCTTAATTCTAGATATGACTAGATTAAATGATAATAATTTCTATAAAGCCTCTTCGATGGTAAGAAAAAGATGCAAAGGAGAAATAAGTAGATGTAACAATCAAGGCAAAATCACAAATGATATACTTGAGAGTTACAAAACATTAGCAATAAAACAACTAGGATTTTAATTAGATTTGTATATAAACACGAATTTAGGTTATAATATTTATATTTAACACTTTAATATGTCATTATTATGTTAGATTTTTTTCACTCCACATATGGCACTACTCTAATACAAGTTACAATTCTTAATATGATCGGTCTTGTAAGCCTAGGGCCAGATTTTGCGCTCGTTATGCGAAATAGCCTAGTACATGACAAGCGAGCGGGTATGATGACATCTCTTGGGATCACTTGTGGTGAGGCGGTACATATATGCTATATTTCACTTGGAGTTGGAGTAATTATTGAAAATAATTCTATGTTATTAGCATCAATGAAAATTCTAGGAGGAATATATCTGGTGTATATTGGCATTCAGATGGTACGCTCCAAGCAAAATCCTGCTACCTTAGTGAATCCGAGCCACCAGCAATCTCTAAATACGGTATCTGACTTTAAGATGTTTCGTGTTGGCTTTATAACAAATATCCTTAATCCAAAAGTAATATTATTCTTTCTCGGATTATTTAGTGTTGTTATAAACTCAAACACACCAATTGGCATTTTGTTACTTTATGTTTTTGTCATATTGATCACAACATTTGGGTGGTTTTCATTTGTAACAATATTTTTTTCTCATAGAGACATTAGAGACAAGTTTATCAAGGTAAAACATTTGATTGACAGAGTTACAGGTATCTTTTTAATTCTAATTAGCGTCAAATTAGTCTTGACCGTGCAGTTTTAGTGAATCTAACACAATTCATTTATGAATTTTTCACCCTCACTGTCGTTCCGCACGTGACCTTCATTTTCTCTGTCTTTCCGTAAGCGACTGCCTAAGGGAGCTATACGGAATCTCATATCATAGAGCCAGACTTTATGTTTTAGAGATCTCGTATAACTCGCAAAGAGCTCATTTACGAGATGACGGGTTTGGGGAGAGTCCTCGCAAATAATGCTCCAATTTACACCGATGACACAGACTAGGGGATTTTCGTATATGAATTTACAAAAGAATTTGTCATGATTCCATTGACTTTACTATAGATTCCACCATTTTTTTTGCATCACCAAAGAGCATCAAGGTGTTGTCTTGGAAAAATAATTCATTCTGAATACCAGCATAGCCAGCAGACATAGATCTTTTTATGAATAACACTGTTTTTGCAAGGCCCACATCTAATACTGGCATGCCATAAATTGGGCTTTCTTTATCAGTTTTAGCAGCAGGATTTGTCACATCATTTGCGCCAATTACTAGCGCTACATCAGTAGATTCAAAATCAGAATTAATTTCGTCAAGTTCTAATACGTCATCATAGTCAATGTTTGCTTCAGCTAGTAGTACATTCATATGCCCGGGCATTCTGCCAGCTACCGGATGAATTGCAAAGCGTACTTTTATGTCTGAGCGTTTTAATATCTCCACCATTTCCTTAATAGCGTGCTGAGATTGGGCAACTGCCATTCCATATCCAGGAACGATTATCACAGAGCCTGCATTTTGCATCATGAAAGCGGCATCTTCTGCACTACTAACTTTTGCTACTCTGTCATCTTCATGATCTTTTTTGCTACTGGAGGTGCTTTTCATAAAAGCACCAAAGATAACATTGATCAAAGACCTATTCATTGCATGACACATGATGTAACTTAGTATCGCTCCACTAGCACCAACAAGTGCACCTGTGATTATTAGCAGGCTATTTCCGAGCGTAAAGCCTATACCAGCTGCTGCCCAACCAGAATAAGAATTAAGCATTGATACTATCACAGGCATATCTGCCCCGCCAATTGGCACTATGAGCAAGACGCCAACTATTAAAGATAGAATTACTATAAGATTAAATAGCAATAACCCTTCATTTAGAGAAAAATAATAGATCAAGAATATTACTGCCAAGCAAGATAATAGACATACATATTGCTGCCCCAGAAACTTAATTGGTTTTGATGCAATAACTCCTTGTAATTTTCCAAATGCTATAATAGATCCACTGAAAGTAATAGCTCCGATTGACGCCCCTATAGACATCTCGATTAAAGCTCCAAACGGTAAATTGCCACTCATTCCAATGTTAAAATTATGAGGTGATATCAATGCAGCATATGCAACGAGTACAGCTGCAAGCCCTACAAAAGAGTGAAAGCCTGCAACTAGCTGAGGCATTGATGTCATTGGTATTTTTCGTGCTATGATCGTACCAACGAGTCCACCAAATGCAATTGTGATGATCAATGGCACGTTTTGAGTGAAGGAAGGCAAATTGAATGTTGCAAGGATCGCTATTGCCATACCAGCTACCCCGATTATTGCACCCATTCTTGCAGATTTTGGTGACGACAACCCTTTGAGTGCTAGAATAAAACACACAGAAGATATGAGATAAGAAAATTCAATAATTTGTGTTGTCATGTTTTATTACTGCAGTTTATTTATTAGCTTTCTTCTTAAACATTTTTAGCATCCTTTCGGTTACCACGAATCCACCAAAAATATTTACTGATGCAAAAAACACGGCAATGAATCCTAAAAATGATGAGATACCAAATATAGGAGATGCAGATGCGATTAATGCTCCAATAATTATAATTCCTGAGATTGCATTAGTAAGCGACATAAGCGGTGTATGCAGTGATGGTGTTACCTTCCACACTACGTAATACCCAACGAAGCATGCCAAGGTAAAGATCGTAATTGCAAATACTAAAGGGTCAACACCAGTTGTATTTACTTCTGGAGGAGTGCTGCCTACTTCTTCAAGTCTTTTTGCAAGAGATGATGCTTTTTGAGCGATTTCTGATGCCTCATTAATAGCTATTGGTAAGTCTGTATTCATAGTTTTACTATAATTTTATACTAGAAACTTCTTGTTTATGATTCTTCCTTCTGCTGCAATTAGCACTTCTTCTACAAGATCATCTTTAAAATCAAATTTATTCTCTTTTACCGCATAATTTACAAAATTATACAAATTCTTTGCATATAATTTTGAGCTATCATTTGCGATTTTTGAAGACATATTAGTCCACCCGATAATCTTCACTCCTTTTTTGCTTATTACCTTATCAGCTATTGAGTCTTCTACATTTCCACCGCTGGATGCTGCAATATCCACTACCACAGAGCCTGCTTTCATTTTTGAAATCATCCCTTTAGTTAATATCACAGGAGCTTTTTTACCAAAAATTTGAGCAGTTGTTATTATAATATCAAAATCAGCGATGATTTCTGATAGAAACTCCTCCTGTAGCTTTGCAAAATCTGCACCAACTTCTTTTGCGTACCCAGACTTATCCTCGGCATCTTCTGTACTTATGCTCTTGGGATATATAAACTTTGCACCCAAGCTTTCAACTTGTTCTTTTGTAGCTTCTCTTACATCATATGCAGATACAATGCATCCAAGTCTTTTTGCTGTTGCTATTGCTTGAAGCCCTGCGACGCCAACACCAAGTACTAATGCTTTTGCTGGATTGATAGTACCAGCTGATGTCATCATCATAGGGAATGCCCTGTCAAAATAATATGCAGCTTCGATAACAGCTCGATAACCAGCTAAATTACTCTGTGAGGATAAAACATCCATATTTTGAGCTTTTGTTATTCTAGGGAGTAATTCCATAGAAATGGTTGATAATTTTTTAGAAAGGGATTTGTCTATATATTCAGAATTTGTATATGGTGCAAGCATGCCGATAATGACTGATCCTTCCTTTGCCATCTCGATCTCATTAAATTCATCAACGTAAGGAGTAGGTTGCACTTTTAATATGATATCTGCGTCAGATAATATCTCAAGAGGAACAGCTGACACTGAGGCACCTGCAGCGATATAATCACTATCTGTAAAATTTGCCGTTATACCGATATTCTTTTCAACAATAACAGTATAGTTATTCCTAACAAACAATTTTGCTGTTTCTGGGGTGATAGCAACACGATCTTCACCTTTGGCCCTTTCTTTGATTGCTACAATTTTCATAATGGATTAATATAAACAAAACATATAAATCAGTCTGATGAGATATATTATCACCTTTCTTTTATTATTCAACTTCAGCATAGCATTTGCTGATGATTTTTCTGGTGAGATCAAATCATATATCGCTAATATAAAATCAGTAGCAATTGAATTTGTTCAATCTGATGAGAGTGATCATAAATCAATTGGTATGCTGATCATTGATAAGCCATATAAATTTCGTTGCAATTACTATGAGCCGTTTCCGTTAGTGATAGTTGGTAATAAAAATTACGTCTCTGTGTATGATTATGAAATGCAGCATTTAAGCCGAATTAAAGCAAGTGAGAATATATTTAATTTTCTGCTTTTAGATCAGGTTAATTTTGATGGTCAATTTGAGATTTTATCAGAAAGTAAGACAAGTGGTAGCTACATAATCAGACTAAAACATAGGGGGATGGACAAGGTAAGCGAGATATCATTTGATATTAAGTCAAAGGACATAAAGTGTATGAAGATACTTGAAGAGAATAATATAATCACGCTGAGTTTTTCTAAGACCCATAGAATTACAAACGTATCAAAAAGTTTATTCATAATGAAAGATCCAGATATATTCGGCAAGCCAGAACGTTTTGACAAAGCTGTTTTGCAAAAAAAGTTCAATCTAGTGAATTAGATCTTGCCCCATAAAATGAAAGATACTATCTTAAGAGGTGGCTAGTGTTGGGCGTTTGTTTTGTTTAGTTGGTCAGGTCCGAAAGGAAGCAGCCAAGGCATTGTTTAGCGGGTCGATGCTAGCTTTTTTGTAATTTTGCCCGTTACCTTTTGGTGATGCTATAGCTACTATGCCAGAAAATAATTCTACTTATTTCCCATTTGCTCGTAAATATAGACCTCAGAAATTTTCTGAATTGATGGGGCAAGAAGTTTTAGTCAAGACATTGACTTATTGCATTTTAAATGATCATCTTGCTGGCGCATTTTTATTTACTGGTATTCGTGGAGTTGGCAAGACATCTTCTGCGAGAATAGTCGCAAAAACGGTAAATTGCACCGACCTTCAAACAGAGGATAAGCAGATATATCCTTGTGATAATTGCAAAAATTGTGAAGGTTTTAAGAATAGTAATCATCCAGATATTATAGAGATTGATGCTGCTAGTAAAACTAGTGTTGATGACGTCAGGGAAATTATTGAAAGTAGCGTATATGCACCGCTCATCGGGAAGAAGAAATTTTTCATCATTGATGAGATACATATGCTTTCCAAAAGTGCGTTTAATGCACTGCTAAAAATTGTTGAAGAACCTCCTGAGCATGTAGTTTTTATTTTTGCAACAACTGAAGTGCAAAAAATACCTCTAACCGTTATTTCAAGATGCCAGAGATACGATCTTCGCAGGCTTTCCTTCGAAGAGATCTATACTCTTTTAAAGAATATTTCTAAGAAAGAAAATATCAATGTTGAAGATGATGCTCTGAAGATTATAGCAATAAAATCAGAAGGTTCAGCACGTGATGCTGTTGTGATATTTGATCAAGCATCCAGTTATATTCATTCTACAGACTCAAGTTCAACTGGGTTGATCACGTCTGAAATTATTAATAAAATGCTGGGTCTGATACGAAGCTCAACGATTGTAAAATTCGTACAGCTGATAATAGCGAATAACCCAAAAGATGCTATTGATTTATTACAAGAGATTTATAAAAATTCTAGTAATTTAGAATATTTCGTTGGGGCGATAGCAGATTTCTTGGCAGAACTTAGCAAAGCTAAGGTGATTCCAAATTATCATAATCCTTTATATAAAAATCATGATACTGAGATTACTAATATTCTGATCGGCACTAACCTTGGGCGTCTTAGTATTTTGTGGCAGATCTTTAGCAATGGCACGCATGAGATGAAGCAATCTCATAACGAGTTAGTTACCGCACAGATGCTTATTATTAAAGCAATTTATTCTTGTAATTTACCATCTATAGAAGAGCTTCAGAGCTCAGATAATAGTACTATTTCTAACACTACTGTGTCTTCATCCGATAGTCAGAATAACGTTTCTGATGATATTTACAACTTCCTGAAATATTGTTTTTCTAAGAAAGAGATGAATATATATTACACACTCTTAAATGATGTAGAAGTAAAGGAGTTTGCAAAAGAAAAAATGTCAATAGCAGGTAGCAATATAGATGTCTCTAGCAAGAAGGTAGAATCTCTGCTTAGTGACTGGTCTGGCAAGGATTGGAATGTTACTGCTACTAAACAAGATAAAGTTGCCTCTCTTCGACAAAAGCTTCATAAAAAAGCGGAGCAAGCGGAAGACTATCAGCTTATAAAAAAGAATTTTCCAGATGCAGATATTTCGGATATAGTCTTAGGTTCAAAATATGAAGATCATTAAAATTAAAAGATGAGAGGTAATAAGTCATGAATATAAATCAACTTATGAAGCAAGCTCAATCTATGCAGAAAAAAATGAAAGAAATGCAAGATGAGATGGCAAAAAAAGAGTTTGAAGGAAAAGCAGGCGGCAGCATGGTATCTGTCTTTATGAGCGGATCTGGGGAAATGAAGAAACTGTCAATTGACCCTTCACTTTTAAAAGAAGATGAAAAAGAGATGCTAGAGGATCTAATAGTAGCTGCACATAATGATGCAAAGGCAAAGGCTGACGAAGAATCAAAAAATAACATGTCAGGTGCATTTGGTGGTGTAGCTAACATACCTGGAATGAATTTTTAATGTTTTTCTAATGCGTAAAATTAACGGTCCTGATCAATTAATATATCTATTTTCCAAATTGCCAGGGCTTGGTCAGCGTTCTGCAAGGCGTATAGTCTTACACTTGCTACAGGATAAAGACATAAGGCTAAAGGGTCTGATAGAAGGGCTGACTAGTGCCTCAGATCAAATTCATAAATGTCTTTCTTGCGGAAATATTGACTATAGCGACATGTGTAATATATGCAGGAATGAAGAGCGTAGCAGTAATGTAATAGCGATAGTAGATAGCGTGGCAGAATTATGGGCGATAGAGCGTGGTGATATCTTTGATGGGAAATATCATGTGCTTGACTCTATTTCTTCTGCAAACTCTATAAACCCTGAAGATTTGCGTCTTCCAGGCTTAGCGCAAAGGTGCAAGGAAAACAACGTAGAAGAACTTATTATCGCTACTAATTCTACTCTTGATGGGCAAACAACTGCTTATTTTATTAGTGAATATTTTAAAGGCCAGAATATAAAAATATCACGCCTTGCTAGCGGTGTTCCTATTGGCGGTGAGCTTGACTATCTTGATGAAGGAACTTTGTCTGCTGCCCTTCAGAGCAGAAGAGAATTTGGATAGAATCCGCAGTGTATCTCATATGATTCTTGGCATTGGAACAGACATAGTAAATATTGAAAGGATAGAACGTATTTTTCTAAAATATGGAGATGCTTTTTTGAACAAGAATTTTCATCCATTAGAAATTGAAAAATTTCATTCTCTGTCAGATGCACGAAAAGTACCTTATCTTGCAAAAAGATTTGCAGCAAAAGAAGCGGTATCTAAGGCGCTAGGTACAGGAATTTCAGGAGGTTTATCATTCTCTGATATTGCAGTTATCAATAATGATTCTGGCGCACCAGAAATTGTAATCTCGGTTGAAAAATTCTCGAATATCTCAGAGTATAAATTCCAAGTCTCCTTATCTGATGATCACCCATTCGCAGTTGCGTTTGTAGCAATAACTTATCAATCTAACCAAAAATAAATAAAATGGAGCAAAGCAATAAATTACTGATATTTCTTGTGGCTTTTTTTTGGTATAGGTGATTTATTATAGTAATGCTCGAATTTACGCCAGTAAAAAAT
>JAOMYS010000017.1 GCA_028372485.1 Rickettsiaceae bacterium
TAAAACATAAGTTATTGGTTAAAAAGATTGGATTATTATATAGCAATTATAAATTGGCAATCATTTTTTGTATTTTCAGTAGATCATACCAAGTATCTTTTTTCTTCATAGGCTGACGAAGCAAATATGCAGGATGAAAAATAGCAGTAGTTTTGATCGGCCCTTCCAGATACTGATTTATATAAGAATGGTTATTCTGTCTTATGTGAGATATTCCTTCACTTGTACCAAGTAAGGAAGTCGTGGCAGTGCCTCCGACTAGTATTATCAGCTTTGGTTTGATAAGTGCTATGTGTTTTTCTACGAATGGTTTACAAATTTCTATCTCTTCGTTTGTAGGGCGACGATTGGCAGGTGGACGCCAAAATACAGTGTTAGTTATATATATATTTTTCTCCCTAGAAAGCCCAATTGCTGCCATCATCTTATCAAGTAACTGCCCACTCTCTCCGCAAAATGGTACTCCTTTTTCATCTTCTTTAGCGCCAGGCGCTTCACCAATCAGAAGAATTTTTGCACCCACTACCCCGTCTGAAAACACAGTATTACTAGCAAAATCTTTCAGTGAGCAACCATTGAAATTTTCAACAGAATTTTTTAGCTGAGCAATACTGCCAGCACTATCTGCTATAACTCTTGCCTCCTGCACCACTTTGCTACGACCTTTTACTTCATGTTCACTCTTCTTGACATTTTTGGTTTTCTTATCAGTAAAGTCTCTTTTGGGCATTTCATGATTAATATTCTGCAAATTATCATCTCGCTTTTCTTTAAGATTAAACTTCTTTAATAACTCCATTTGTGATTTTACACTATCTTTTTTTATAGAAGAATAATATTCTATCCCCGAATATTTTAACCATTTCAGATGGTTTAATTTTTGCTGTAACTTTATATTATCCATAAATATTTCTTATATATTGCAATGCGTCATCAATATCACTACTCCATCCCAGAAAATTTAAATAATCATAGATTAGACAAGGCGCTTAGCGAGTTATGTAAAGAATTTTCCCGTAGCCAAATTCAAAAAGCTATAAAAAGCGAAAATCTTAAACTAAATGGTACGATTATTTCTAATTTATCTCATAAGGTCAAGGAGAATGACAATGTAGAGATTCTTATCATAGAAGAGTCTCATGATGGGATAGTAGCATCTGATATTCCTCTTGATATTGTATATGAAGATGAGGATCTGATAGTAATTAACAAAAACGCCAACATGACTGTGCATCCAGGTGCTGGTAATTATTCTGATACTCTAGTGAATGCTCTGCTTTATCACACTAACTCTCTGTCTGATGTAGGAGGGGAAATACGCCCTGGCATAGTTCATAGACTAGACAAAGACACATCTGGACTAATGGTTGTTGCAAAAAATAATAGAACGCATGTTAGTTTAGCCAAGCAAATTGAAACAAGAGAACTAGTACGCAGGTATAAGGCGCTTATATGGGGAATGATTAAACCAACTAGCGGAACTATATCTACGCTCATAGGTAGAAGTCAAAGTGATCGCAAAAAAATGAGTGTATTAAAGACTGGTGGCAAAGAGGCAATTACGCATTATAAAACTTTAGAGATTTTCTGTAATGGTTTATTCAGCCTAGTTGAGTGCAAATTAGAAACTGGCAGAACACATCAGATAAGAGTACATTTAAGTCACATTGGGCATTCTATAATAGGAGACCAGACATATGGCAATAATAACCGTAAAATCTTGTCCTCTCCTGCATCTGAGTCAACTAAAGAAGCCTTATATAGAATGACTCATCAAGCACTTCATTCTTCTTTTATTAGCTTCATACACCCAAAGACAGAAGAGAGGATAGAATTTGCAAAGGAAGTGCCGTTAGATTATACTGAGCTGGTCAATGCCATCAAAGAATCTAACTAAAGATATCAACATGAGTAAGTATAAAAGTCTTCTATTAATCATTCTTTCATTTGTACTTATTTCGTGTGATAGGCAAAGTGATGAGAATATTTGGATTGTTGGTACAAGCGCAGATAACCCTCCATATGAATATATGAGTAATGGAAAGGTAATAGGGTTCGATATAGACTTTATCCAAGAGGTTGCGAGTCATCTTGGCAAAAAGGTAGAGATTAAAAATATGGAATTTCATGGTTTGATGGCAGCCCTTGATAGTAACTCTGTTGATATGGTAGTAGCTGGAATGTCTGTTACTAAGCAAAGAGTTGCTAGAGTTGATTTTTCAGTTCCTTATACTGATGCAGAGGTAGCTGTTTTACATAAAACTGGTGATGGAGTTTTAGGAGGAAAGGATTTGCATAATAAAATAGTCGGAGTACAACTTGGCACTATTTGGGCATTGATAGCACAGGATATGTCGATAAAGTACAATTTTAGAGTAAAATCTTTAAATAATAATTTAATGCTTGTCGAAGAATTAAAAACAGGAGCATTAGATGCAGTGATTTTAGAAGAATTTCAGGCAAAAGAATTTCAGGCAAAATATCCGCAATTCTCGCATTTTCAAGCAAAACAATATAGCTCATCATTTGCAATAGCTATGCAAAAAAATTCTCCTTTAACAAAGAGCGTAAATCATACAATTCAAACCTTAAAAAGACAAAATTTTATTGAAGAACTATCAAAGAAATGGGGTATAGTTGGTGCAGAATGAAGAATTCAAAAAAGCTGTTGGATGTTTCCCCACAGGTGTAGCAGTTATTACAACATCTAATGCAGATAAATTATGGGGATTCAGTGCTAATTCTTTTGCATCTGTTTCTCTTGACCCGCCTTTGGTTTCGTTTTGTTTAAATAAAGAGTCAGCAAGTTTTACTGCATTTGACAATGCTACCACTTTTGCGATAAGCGTATTATCAAGTGATCAACCTGAAATATCTAAGCATTTTGCACAAAAGAGAATGGATAAATTTGCAAATATTGACTACAAGATTGGTAACTTCTCTAAATCACCTTTGATTACTGGTGCTAAGTGCTTTCTTGAATGTAAAAAATATGACCAATTTGAGTGTGGTGATCATTATATTTTTGTAGGGAAAGTTATGTCGACTAATATCAATGAGGAGAAGTCGCCGATAGTTTACTTTGCAAAAACATATTCTTCTTTGGATATTACTAAACGGTAAGAATTATAGTATGAGTATGGTTAAAATTGCTTTAAGCGGATCAAGTGGCAGAATGGGAATTGCTATTGAAAATTTAATCAAGAAGCAGCCAAAAAAATTTAAGTTAATCTCTAAATTTGCTCGTATTTCTAATATGCGAGAGAATGACCTATCTAGTACATATGATGTGATAGTTGACTTTTCTCATTCAGATAATTTAGAAAAGCTGTTAAAAATTGCTACATCATCAAAAACTCCAATAGTTATTGGTACAACAGGTTTTACGACAGATCACATGCAAAAAATCAAAGAAGCTTCATTGCAAATCCCTATCTTATATGCACCAAATACTAGCATAGGAGCAAATTTGGTGGCATCCTTATCTGCTAAGGCAGCTAAAATTCTAGAAAAATATGATGTGGAAATCGTAGAAGCTCATCATAGATATAAAAAGGACGCTCCATCTGGTACTGCACTTATGATAGGCAAAAGAATTGCAGAGGCAAAAAATGTTAATTTTGATGACGTTGCTGTATTTGGAAGGGCAAGTAAAAAATCTGCCAGAGCTCAAGATGAGATAGGATTTTCTTCTATCAGAGGAGGGGGGATTTTTGGTGATAATGAAGTGATTTTTGCAGGTGATAATGAAGTCATCAATATCTCCACAAGAGCTTTATCAAGAGATGTGTTTGCAGAAGGTGCATTGCTTGCAGCGCAATGGGTGATAGAGAAAGAATCGAATGGATTATACTCAATGCAAGATGTGTTCTAATACAAGTTTGTAGATGACACTAAACATCTATTGCCGTTACATTGCCTAAATTATAATGCAATTTAGAGAGCGCCTCTCCGTAACCTAATCTTTATCATTAGTATTGGAGAAGAAAGTAGGCTTATCTTGAATATTTGGTGATACAGTATCTAAAGGCACTTCATTTCTCGTCTGACTAGGAGTAACATTACTACTTTCAGCATCCCTCGTAGTATCAGACGATGCTACTATAGAGTGCCACATACGTTTTAACAGTGACTTTGTTTTTTTCTTTTCTTGGTTTGTATTGCTAGATGGTACAATTTCCTCAATCTTATCTTCCTCACGCCAATCTTGTTGTTTCATCAATTCTTCAAGGTGTTTTTTAAGTAATGCTTGATCACTAACATCGTTATTGTTATCACCATATTCTTGAAATGAAGGGGGTATTTCTTCTACAGTTTTTGTATATGATTCCGTAGCATATGATTTATCATTGATATTATTGACGTCAGTAGTATTTATCTCTTCTTGCAAAGACAAAGTTTTATCATCAGGCTCTACATCTTCTACGATTTCTATAGCTGTTCTGTCAGGAACTATAGAAGCAGTATCTTGATCTATGCCAGTAGCAACTACGGACACTCTGATAACACCATCTAGTTCTGGATTAAATGTTGAACCAAATATGATATTTGCATCAGTCTCACCCACTTCTTCTCTTATGCGATTCGCTGCACTATCAACCTCGTATAGAGTCATATCCTTACCACCAGTGATGTTTATCAGAACTCCCGATGCACCACACATAGAATTTTGATCAAGCAAAGGGTTTGCTATTGCAGATTCTGCAGCTTTAATCGCACGATCCTCACCGTTTGCTTCCCCTGTTCCCATCATAGCTTTGCCTTTTTCGCGCATTACAGTTTCAATATCTGCAAAATCAAGATTCACAAGTCCTGGTGATGTAATAAGGTCAGTTACGCCTCTAACCCCCGCATGCAATACGTCATCAGCCATCTCAAATGCTTCTTGGAAGGTAGTATTTTCATTAGCGATTCTAAATAGATTCTGATTAGGGACTACTATGAGAGTATCAACATATCCTTGTAGTTCTGTTAAACCCTTATTTGCCACTTTCATTCTTCTAGCCCCCTCAAACAAAAAAGGCTTAGTTACTACTCCAACAGTTAATATTCCAAGCTCTTTTGCTATCTTTGCTATAACAGGGGAGGCTCCAGTTCCGGTGCCTCCACCCATGCCAGCTGTAATAAACAACATATTGCTTCCTTCAAGAAGGTTACGAATTTCTTCTTCTGATTCAATTGCAGCAGCATGCCCAACCTCAGGTGAAGCACCAGCGCCAAGACCTTTTGTAGATTCTGCCCCCAGCTGAATTTTGTTTTCACTATCTGAATGTTTTAGTGCTTGAGCATCAGTATTAGCAACCACAAAATTTGCACCCTTAAGACTAGATTTAATCATGTTATTAACAGCATTACCACCAGCTCCACCAACACCAAATACGGTAATAGTGGGCTGCAAAATGACATTATCAGGAGCTTTGATATCTAATCCCATGAGACAATTTTGTGTTCTTTATTAATTTATGGATAATATATGAAAATTCTACCCGTCGCAATAATTTTTCTTGACAGAGATTCGTCATAATTGCATATAATCAAATACCTTATAATGGAGAAGGATTAAGAGATATGGATAGAGAAAATATTTGTAAAAAATTCATATTTAAAATACTACCTAATATGATTGTTTTACTGACTTTTATAATTTTATTGTCACTAGGAAATTGGCAGATAAGAAGACTTGAAGAGAAGCGGAATTTTATAGAGACCATAGAGTCGAATATAAAAAATCCAGCAAAGGAAATGGGAACTCTGTATGAACCAGTTCCTCTTTATTCTAAAGTAAAAATTGAGGGAAAGTTTTTACGAGGTCAAGATATATTTCTCTATGGACGCAGATCTTCTTTTCCAGAAAAAGATGGTTATTATTTATTTACACCTTTTGCTGCAAAAAATGGAAAGACATATATGGTGTCAAGAGGTTGGATGCCCCAAACTGTTAAGGTTAATCTGGCAATCAACAAAGATGCGTCTGATAAAATGGAAAGCATAGAAGCAGTCACATTACCAAGTGAAAAAAGAGGTTATTTCGTTCCTGAGAATGATGTGAAAAATAACGTTTGGTTTACGATGGATTTAAACATAGCAGCTAATACTAAAAGTGCTAATGTTAAAGATTTTTATTTATTGCAAATTAATAGCGACAATATACCACATGGCCTGATCCCTCTCAAGGCAACTTACCTTAGCAAAGTAAGAAATGATCATCTAGAATATGCAATAACATGGTATGCTTTAGCAATCTGTCTATTAATTATGCGTGGTTACTATCTTTATAAATTGCGTAAATAGGTGTTCTGTGCGCCATTTTTGTTTTCTTTTTGTGCGAAGAAGTATCAGATTTTCTATAGTCAATTTAGATGGATTGTGACTAGGAATGGCGTTGCTTGCACGGCTATTGAGCTATCTAGAAACCCCTAGATCATCGGTATAAATCCGAGTTATTACTATGCAAAAATCTTCCAGCCTGTCATCCCGTAAATTCGAGTATTACTATACGAGGATTATACAGAATCTCTCTAAAATATAAAAGTTGATTCTATTGATGTGAGATTCCGTATAGCTCCCTTAGCAGTTGCTTACGGAATGACAATGAGAGTAAAATTCACATGCAAAATGACAGCGCCACAATTCAAAATAAATTGCCTATATTAGCTTTGAAGGATTCTGGCTAGTAATGTAATTTCCTCACGTAAATCAACATCTTTAGTGATGAGTTCTTCTATCTTTTTGACTGCATGCATTACTGTTGTGTGGTCTTTCTTTCCAAAACTTGCACCTATGTCTGCTAGACTCCTTGAGGTTAGTGTTTTTGATAAATACATCGCTATTTGTCTTGGACGAGCGATCATACGTAGACGCCTTGAAGAAGACATATCAGAGATTTTTATGTTATACCGCCTTGCCACTTCTTTTTGAATCGCATCTACATTTACTATGCGCTCATTTGAGCGCAATAAATCTCTTAAAATATCTTGGCTTGTTTCTAGGGTTACTTCGCACCCCACAAGAGTAGAGTGAGCAATGATTTTATTCAATGCACCTTCTAATTCTCTTATGTTTGAGGTGATCCTAGATGCCAAAAAATCAATAACATTTTTTGAAATTTTAACATCCATTTTTTCCAATTTTGACTCCAAAATACCAATTCGCAATTCGTAAGTAGTACTGTGAACATCAGCTACAAGTCCCCAACCAAGTCTTGATTTTATCCTATCTTCTATGTTGTCAAGATCGGTTGGTGAACGGTCACAAGAAATCACCATCTGTTTGTTGTTGTCAATAATAGCGTTGAATGTATGAAAAAATTCCTCCTGAGTACTTTCTTTCCCACAGATAAATTGAATATCATCAATCATTAAAACATCAACCGATCTAAACTCTTCCTTAAACGACATAATGTCTTTACTACGCAGCGCTTTAATAAACCTATACATGAACTTCTCAGCAGACATGTATAAGACTTTTCTATTTGGATTTTTTTCACGGCAATGCCATGCAATCGCATGCATTAAGTGCGTTTTACCAAGCCCTACTCCCCCGTATAGAAATAGAGGATTTGACTTTACGATCGCAGTATCAGACTCTGCGACGGACATGGAAGCAGCATATGCAAGCTCATTAGGCGGTCCAACAACAAAATTCTCAAAAGTAAACCTTGGATCTAACGAAGAAAAACCATCAGTACTACCATCTACTATGATGTTAGAATCATCAAAACCTGATTCGCTAGACTGCGGAGTATCTGATTTATCAATTTTGCCATTATTATTACTCTTGGTAATAATTTCTATATTTTTGATATTTGTATCGTAGTGTCTCCACAAGCGCAGAATCATATCAAAATAATTAGACTTGACCCAGTCACGAATAAAATTACTAGGAGCCGAAAGAACTATTGAAGAATCACCTTGGATCTCTACAAAATTGACCTTACTAAACCAACTTTTATGCAAGTCTTTTCCATAATGCTGCATTAAATCACGACTCACATCAAGCCACAAATCAGCATAATGCTTTGAACCTTTCTGTTCAGAATTATTATTATGATCTGGGTGTGTCATATAGCTTTGGAGTTACTGAGTTTTGTGTTAATGCAGATAAATTAAGGAGCAAAAATGTACAAAGCCATTACTGGATTGATAAAAATAGCCTTTTATTTTTATTCTTGATTTTTTCGCCAAGAGCAATAATATTGCCATAAATTTTCTTTTGCAAGATATAATCATGAAGATATTAAATAGGGAGTTATTTATAAAGAAATTACTATATCAAAGTTGCAACCGTGGATGCAAAGAAACAGATCTCATAATAGGCAATTTTGCAAAGAATCATATCAGAGAGATGACAGATCAAGAATTACATATGTTTCAAAAAATACTACATCTACCAGATACTAACATATATGATTGGTACACGAAGAAAAAATCAGTTCCACTTGAGCATTCCTCTGAAATAATGAACAAAATTCTGAACTTCAAACCTTAATTATGAGTAACTTCTTCTCTATAGTCATTCAATTTAGATATTGTGCTAGGCGCAAGGAGTGCAGCCTATATACAATAGGTAAACGACGAGTAACAACGCACAAAATCTAAATTGAATGACTATATATTCCTCTGCTAAAACCTTCTTTGCATATAATTATTTCTGTCAGAATAATAAAAATATTTTATTTTGCTCTTCAGGTGAAGAAGCGGCTATTACATCATATAAACAAATGCTTTTCTTTGCGGGGAAGAATAATGAACAAATTCTATATTTTCCAAGCTTAGATACTCTGCCATATGATAGGACATCACCAAATACTAATATACTCTCTCAAAGAGCCAACGTTCTCACTATTCTTGCAAAAAGCGATACTCCTAAAATAGTGATTACGTCTGCTGCTAATTTGCTTACAAAACTTCCCCCTCAATCAACATTTGCAGATGCTACTTTGGAAGTTAAGAAAGGAATGGAACTAGACGTTGATGGTTTAGCAAAATTTCTAGTTAAGAACGGATTCCAAAGAGTACCAAGTGCGGTAGATAGCGGGGAATTCGCTGTTAAAGGAGAAATCGCAGATCTGGTTACTCATAGTAATATCGGTTATAGAATAAATTTCGGATGGAATAAGGTAGAGTCTATTAGAAGATTAGATACTTACAGCCAAGTATCTAAAGGCTCTTTGGGTAAAATAACTCTGTCACCATCAAGCGAAATATTACTTAACAATGAAACAATCTCTAATTTTAGGAAGAATTTCTTAAGATCATTCGGGGTAAATTATATTGATAGCCCATTATATAAATCAATCATTGAAGGAAAGAAATTTCACGGATACGAGCATCTTGCTCCTTTATTTTTCGGTAATATGAACTTGATGTATGATTTTCTAGGAGAGAATCATGCTATTATTTATGATAACCTCTCTATGCAAGCAATGCTAGAATATGAGCATTCATATAATGAGTTATATGAATCAAGGCTTTTATCTAACAAGTCAAACCCCGACTCATTTTATTTTGCTCTTCCAGTAGATAAATTCATCAATAAGGTGAGTATTACTAAAGAAATTCTTGCTCAAGATACAAACTTATTGTTAGATAATGTGTCCGAGCAGAGTTTAACCTCCATACCTAATATTGCATCTAAAGCAAAGATTGAACATAAAACAGAATTTGATGCTTCATTTGAACTAATACTGAGCAACAAAAGGAAAATCATTGTCATTTTATGTTCATCCAGTAGCGGCTTATCTAGGATAAAACATATATCGGAAGAATATGAATATGTTACAAATGAAATATCGTATCTTTCAGACGCTAAGACAAACACGATAAATCTTACAATTGCTCCTTTAACGCAAGGATTTTTCTCAAATAAATATTTATTCATCTCTGAACAAGATATTTTGGGAAGTAAATCTTTCACTCAAACTCAAGGATCATCTAAGAGAAAACTTAAAAATATTCTTACCGAGCTTGATAATATTTCAGAAGGTGAGCTTGTAGTACATAAAGAATATGGTGTGGGTATGTTTGAGAAAATCCATACTATATCTCTTGACAATACCTACCATGATTGCTTGAAAATTATTTATGCAAATAATGATATACTATATTTACCTGTTGAAAATATTGAGCAAATAAAGAAGTTTGGTTCTCATGATGCACCTCTTGATAAGTTAGGTGGAGTTAGTTGGCAAAAGAGAAAATCGCAGTTAAAAAACAGAATTAAAGATATTGCGGCTAGCTTAATCAAAATCACAGCGGAAAGACATTTGGCGAAAACTGACTCTATAGATCTTAACAAAGCCGAGTATGAAAAATTTTGTTCACTATTTCCATATAGTGAAACTGAAGACCAACTATCATCTATTAATGATATAAAAACAGACTTAGAAAGTGGCAATTTGATGGATCGCTTGATATGCGGCGATGTTGGATTCGGTAAAACCGAAGTTGCCATGAGGGCCGCATTTATGACAGCATATGACATGAATGCCGATGTACCACAAATATGTATTATTTCTCCGACAACCATATTATGTAGGCAGCATTATGTCAGTTTCTTGGAAAGATTTAAAGATACTGGACTCAAGATAGCTCAGCTATCAAGGTTGATCAGACTATCTAATGCAATGAAAATCAAAGATGATTTAGCAAATGGCAAAATTAATATAATTATAGGTACGCACTCTCTTCTTGCTTCCAATATTAAATTTAAAAACCTCAAAATGTTGATAATTGATGAAGAGCAGCATTTTGGAGTGGCCCAAAAAGAACATTTAAAACGACTCAAAACAGGTGTGCATGTATTATCATTATCTGCAACGCCAATTCCACGCACATTGCAAATGTCTATGGTAGGAATAAAGGATTTGAGTTTAATTACAACTCCTCCAATTGATCGCTTGCCAGTGAGGACTAACCTTATGCCATTTGATCAAGTTGTGCTTCGTGAAGCATTAATGAGAGAAAGGTTTAGAGGAGGGCTTAGTTTTTATGTAGTACCACGAATTAAAGATATAGAATGGGTAGAGAAACAACTAAAACAGATTGTTCCTGAACTTAAATATAGGGTAGCGCATGGTCAGATGAGCGCCTCTAAGATCGATGAGGTAATGACCGAGTTTTGCGATGGTAAGTTTGATATTTTGCTTTCTACTACAATAATAGAATCTGGCATTGATATTCCAATCGCTAACACCATTATTATTCATAAAGCAAACATGCTTGGGCTTAGTCAGCTATATCAACTTCGTGGAAGAGTAGGCAGAGGAAAGGTAAGAGGATATGCTTACCTGACTCTTCTGCCTAATAAAATTATACCAAAACATTCCCTGCAACGCTTAGAAATATTACAGAATATAGACTCACTCGGAGCTGGATTTACCATTTCAAGTCATGATATGGACCTCAGAGGTTTCGGTAACTTGGTTGGATCCGAGCAGTCAGGTCACATCAAAGAAGTAGGAACAGAGCTTTACCAAGAGATGTTGGATGAAGCAATTAATGAATTGAAAACGAAAGAAACACAAGATGTATCAAGCGACTTCATACCTTCTATTAATTTATCAATATCAGTTCTGATACCATCTAGCTATATAGAAAATTCATCCTTAAGGCTTGCAATATATAGACGTGCCGGAGATTTAAAAACAAATACAGAAATTGAGCATTTTAAAGATGAGATGATAGATCGCTTTGGTCCTATGCCGGAGGAATTTTCTAATTTGCTAAATATAGTAAAAATCAAAAATACCTGCAAAGATTTGAAAATTGAATCTCTAGACACTGGACCAAACGGATTTGTTATGAAGTTCAATGAGAATTTTGATGTATCAGATATGGTTATGAAATTTATACAAAAGCACCCACGTCATGCAAAAATGAAGCCGGATAATAAGCTTGTATTCCTACAACCCTTAAAGACAGAAACATTATTGCAAGAGACTGAAAAACTCCTCAAGGAGCTATAATTTACTTTATACAGAATCTAGAGATATGGGGATAATTTTTGCATTTAAATTATATAACCTGAGTTATCTATTACAGCAAGTAACCTAATCCAAATTCACGCTTAACTCTATCACATGTTTTTTGAGCTACCATCCTTGCTCGCTCTGCACCTTTTGTTAGAACATTTGTTATGTAAGATTTATCTTTTATGATTTTTCTATATTCCTCATTAATCGGACTCAATCTGGAAATAATTATCTCGGCGAGATCAAGCTTAAACTTAGCAAAGCCTTTATCATGATATTTTTCGATTATCAGCTCTTTGTCAATATCAGATAATGCACTGAAGATATTGACGAGATTTGTTATCTCTGGTCTTGTATCAGGCTCATAAGTGATTCTTTCAATACTATCAGTCTTAGCTTTTTGTAATTTTTGCACGATAATATCTGGTGAATCAGTAAGATTTATCCTAGACGCATCACTCACATCTGATTTACTCATTTTTTTCTTTCCATCACGAAGGCTCATCACCCTAGTAGCGACTCCTTGTATAAGGGGTTCTGGCATCTTTAGTATTTCTTTGTCAAATCTTCTATTTATCATTTGCGCAATATCTCTGGTCAGCTCTAAATGCTGTTTCTGATCATCCCCGACTGGTACAAAGTCAGCATTGTAAAGTAGAATATCAGCTGCCATCAATACCGGATAGGTGAATAAGCCCGTAGATGCATTATCCTGCTTCTTGCCAGCCTTGTCTTTAAATTGCGTCATTCTTTTTAGCCATCCGATAGGGGTGACGCAGTTAAAAATCCATGCAAGTTCACAATGTTCTTTTACAGATGATTGTAAAAAAATATTGGATTTATCTGGGTCTAGACCAGATGCAAGATAAGTTGCAGCAGAGTTAAGTATAGATTTCTTTAAATCCTCTTGTGAAAGGTCAACCGTAATAGAGTGTAAATCTGCAAGAAAAAAATAACAATTATAGTTATCTTGCATCTTAAGCCAATTATTTATAGAACCCAAATAGTTGCCAAGATGGAGTTCTCCGCTGGTCTGAATTCCAGATAGAGCTGTTCTCTTCATTGTGTCCTCAACTAAAAAAATAACCTGGACGTCTTTATACAATAATAGTTTTGGATTAGCTAGATATATCCTCACGTGATATTTATAAGGAATAGCCACTTGTATAGTTAATTTATTTTGCATCGGAGTGTCATTACTCTTCACTCACTTATTATTCATAGGCTTCGCTCCTCGTGTCTAGCTCCGTCTTCATCTAAATTTACTATAGTAGAAAGTAAGATTCCACGGGTCTGTCTTTGTATTATGGTAGAGAGTAGAATAGGATAAAACACTCCAGGGAAAGGAAACCAAGTTTTGAGAAGTCGCGTAAGTTACATATAGCAATAGATACTAGTGCAGGGGAAATACTAAGTAGTAGTTATAGAAAATCTACAGCTACTGAATTACCTAATTTACTTGAGAGAGTAGATGAACCAATATCAGCTGTATGTGCTGATATGGCATACGATACTGTGAATTGCCGAGAAATTATCAAGCAAAAGAAAGCAAGATAATGGGGTAAAGGTCACTTATGGAACGACTCAGAGGGAGTAAAATCACTTATTCACGAAATACTAGTTTCATTTTTGCAGTTATTTCATAAAATTGCCTGGCAAGTAATTGATCGAATTTATCTGCCAGCTTGTCTACACTGTCTTCGCTATGCAAAGCATTTTCCTTAAGAGAGCCAGACTTAGCCTCCATTAGAACTTCGACAATTTCATCTGCCAACATCACGAATTGATCTCTTATCATTTCAGCGCCTTGGCTGAGAGATATATTTTTGCTGCATTCGCTATCGGAAGAAAAGTGACTTAGAGAGAGTGTACTCCCTTCTGTACCACTACCATGTTCAACTTGAGTCATAACAAACCTCATACACATTTAAAGAAACTATCAGGCTGAAACACATTATTTAAGTGGCAACCTGCAATTGATAATGCATCCTAGCTCAAT
>JAOMYS010000018.1 GCA_028372485.1 Rickettsiaceae bacterium
TCATATTTCTATTTCACAATTGATTTTTGTTCACTATAATCTGCGATATTGGAACGTTTGGGGTTATGTGTTCACATTCATGGATAAACGCAAATCTATTTTTCTATCGGCAATTTCTGGTAATGTATTGGAATATTACGATTTTACCGTATATGCAGTTTTTTCGATGGCTATCGGAAAGGCATTTATTCCTAGTGATTCAGAAGTAGTTCAGGTACTTATGAGCCTCGTAGTATTCGCAGTTGGCTTTATTACAAGACCAGTTGGCGGGATAATATTCGGATATATCGCAGATAAGTATGGAAGGCGTGTATCTCTTGTTACATCAATGCTGGGAATGACTATTACAACTTTTACCATAGGTCTTATCCCGACCTATTCAGTGATAGGTTATTACGCTCCTGCTATTCTTGTGGTAATGCGCTTATTACAAGGTCTATGTATTAGTGGCGAGGGAGCTGGTGCTGCAATATTCATTTTAGAGCATTATCAAAATTTGAGACCAGGACTAACTGCAGGGATAGTACATGCATCAAATATTGCTGGAACTCTTTTTGCTACTCTTGTTGGAGTAGTGTTTGCGATCTATTTACCGAATCTAGAATTTGCATGGAGATTTGCATTTATCCTTGGCGGAATAATGGGCATCATAGGTTTTTATTTCAGATTAAGAGTATCTGAAACCCCTGTATTTGTAATGCTATCCGAGAGAAAAAAGCTATTAAAAGCTCCGTTTTTGCACGTAATCAAAACTGCAAAGAAATCAATATTCATCACCTTTTGTCTTGGCGCATGTGCAAGCAGCCTTGTTTATCTAATTAAAACATATTTCAATATTTTCTTCTGCAATGTATTGCATTTTGATGATATAACTGCTCGATCGTATCTAGCATATTCTTCTGTTATAATGATGATCATGATGCCACTATCTGGGTTTGTTTCAGATTATGTAGGCAGGTTCAAAATGGTTACTCTAGCATCTGGCGCAATATTTATTTTAGCGCTTCCATGCTTTATCTTAATTTCATATCCTGTATTATGGATGCAACTATTGGCGCTTAGTATACTTGCCATGCTCGGTGGTGTAATAGGAGGTGTTGCATATATATTTATTATTTCTCTATTTTCTCCTGATCAAAGATTCTCCGGCGTAGCTTTTAGTTATAATTTGGGAATAGCACTTTTCGGCGGGACATCAGCTGCTATCTCAAGATGGTTGTTAGAGATTACAGGTCTCTATTACTCTCCTGCATTTTATATTATGTTCACTTCAGGAAGTTTCCTTATTGTTACTTACATTATGAAAGATGATATTAGCAATTTACTAGATTCCAATCTAAAAAATAATTCGGATTCTGAATAACAAATGAAAAAATACAAATTAGGCATATTTGCTGAATATTTTGCAGCTATGCTCTACATGTTACGTTTTTATAGCATATTACATCATCGTATGAAGACTTATGTTGGGGAGATTGACCTCGTAGCATCGAAGTTTAGCCAATTAGTCTTTATTGAAGTTAAAGCTAGAAAGTGTGGAATTTATGATGGGATTGTATCAAATTCTCAACAGGAGCGCATAAGAAGAGCAGCTGAGTTGTTTTTAAGTAAAAACGCTAAATATCAAAACTATGATGTAAGGTTTGATTTAGTAGTCATAAGGCCTTACAAAGTGCCTTTAATAATAAGAAATGCATAGTAATTTTATGGATAATCAAAGAAAGATTACGTCTGAATGGTTTGAGTCTCTCAGAGATAGTTTGTGCGCAGAATTTGAAAAAATAGAACAAGACTTTGCAGATAGTAGGCAGAACCTTAAGCCAAGTAAATTTGAAAAAAAATCTTGGAATAGAGAAGGGGGAGGTGGTGGAATTATGTCCATCATGCATGGCAATGTTTTTGAGAAAGTTGGGGTTAATATATCAACCGTTTATGGAGAATTTTCAGAAAGCTTCAGAAAAAAAATACCCGGTGCAGAAAATAATCCGAAATTTTTTGCAACTGGAATTTCTATGGTAGCTCATATGAAATCACCTCTTGTTCCAGCTATGCATTTTAATACTAGGTACATAGAGACAACAAAAAGTTGGTTCGGTGGAGGAGGTGATTTAACTCCTATGTATCCAGATGATTTAGAGACTAAAATGTTTCATGACGCATTTAAAGAAGCATGTGACATGCATAATCCAGATTATTATCCAAAATTTAAAAAGAATTGTGATGAGTATTTTTATCTAAAACATAGAAATGAACCACGTGGAATAGGTGGCATATTTTATGATTATTTATCAAATAATTTTGAGGATGATTTTGTTTTCACAAAAGATGTGGGTAGGGCAATACTCAGTGTATATCCAAAAATCGTTAAAAATAAAATGTATGATACATGGACGGATGAACAAAGGCATCATCAGCTTGTAAAACGTGGTAGATATGTTGAGTTCAACTTGCTGTACGATCGTGGTACTGCATTTGGCCTTGAAACTGGAGGTAATGTTGAAGCAATCTTAATGTCTATGCCACCCGAGGTAAAGTGGTTATAATTTACTTCTTGATAGCTCAAAGAACTTGTATAATTAACAAGTTTTTACAAAGAGTAAGTGGTCATTAGGTTGCAAACGATACGCTCGTCCTATGTCACTCCGCATACGAATTTTGTCCCCAGTGTCATTTTGTAAATTAGATCATTACTATACGAAAGTCCCCAATCTGTCATCTCGTAAATTGGAGAATTACTATATGAAAGTCCTCAACTTGTCATCTCGTAAACGAGCGTTTTGCAAGTTATACGAGATCTCTAAAGCATAGAAATTGATTTTACCGATATGAGATTCCGTATAATCCTCGCATAACAATGCTCAAATTTACGGAATGACAAAATCTGAGTCATCTCATAAATTGGTTAGCTTCCTTATAGCTCTATCTACATTTATAGGGCGGGTGCCAGAGCAAGCAAGTAAAAGATAGCTATTTTGCAGCTTATTAGTTATAATATGATGAAATATTTATAACTAATAAGGGGCAAATAATATATGCAAAAAAGACCAAAAATTGCACTGATTGGTGCTGGAAATATTGGGGGAACATTAACACATCTTGCTGCCATAGAGTCATTGGGTGATGTAGTATTATTTGATCTTTCAGCTGGCAGAGCAAAAGGGAAAGCTCTTGATATTGCACAGAGTGCTACTATTGAAAATTCTGATGCATCTTTTACTGGAACCAATGATTATAAAGACATTGCAAATTCAGATGTAATAATCATTACCGCTGGAAGTCCAAGAAAACCTGGTATGACTAGGGACGATCTAGTATCTATCAACAGCAATGTGATGAAAACAGTTGCAGCTGGAATAAGAGAATATGCACCCAATGCTTTCGTTATAGTGGTTACTAACCCTCTTGATGCAATGGTCTATGTATTGCAAAAAGAAAGTGGCCTGCCGCCACAGAAGGTAGTAGGTATGGCTGGAGTGCTTGATTCTGCACGTTTTAACTGCTTTTTGGCTGAGGAATTCAAAGTGTCTGTTGAAAGTGTGAATAGCTTTGTTTTAGGTGGTCATGGAGATAGTATGGTGCCTTTGATTCGTTATTCAACAATTGGTGGAATATCAGTACCAGATATGATTAAGATGGGCTATAGCTCTCATGAAAGGATTGAGGAAATCATTAAACGCACCAGATCTGGTGGCGGTGAGATAGTATCTTTACTTGAAACTGGTTCTGCATTTTATGCTCCTGCAACTTCTGCAATTGAAATGGCAAAAAGCTATTTATACGATAAGCGTAAAGTGATGCCTTGTGCTGCATATTTGGATGGTGAGTATGGTCAAAAAGGGATTTATGTTGGAGTTCCAGTGATTATAGGCAGAAATGGTGTAGAAAAAATCCTTGAGATTGCGCTAAATGAAGATGAGCAAAATGCACTTAACCAATCTATTGATGGTGTAAAAAACCTAATTGATTTAGTTGAAGTTGCGTAAATATCACTAAATAGACTTATAATTTCATAAAATCAGAAATTAGAAAAAGAGACCCTGTAACCAGTATTGTTGTGGGGTCTTTTTTATTTAACGTTGAGATTTTTTGTAGTGCATCTGTTATGGAATCAGCAGAAGTAAATTCTATGCCAGATTCTCTAGCTTTTTCTACCATTATGTCTGCGCTATAACTAGATGGTTCCGATTCCACATTAACGGCAAATCCATGAGTTGCTACATCTTTAAAATATCTGCAAAATGAGCTAGCATCCCTATTTCGTGTCATGCCTACTAGTAAATAGAGATTACCTTCTATATTACCCTTTGCCCAGTTTGCAAGAGATGCTGCTGCTGCATCATTATGGGCTCCATCTAGGTAAATTTGTATATTATCACGGACTGTAAGGGCTTTTGTTTTTTCTTTATCCACAAGTTGTAATCGTCCATGCCAAGTAGTTGATGTGAGACCTTGTATTATTTGTGATGTAGTAATTTTAAATTTATCATTAAGAAGCGTAATGGCAGCAACAACAGTTGACGCATTAAGCACTTGATGATCACCTTCTAAACTCGGGTATGGAAAATGAATATTAAATTTTTGCGATTTATATTCAAATCCACTATTTGTGTTTTTGGCACAATAATCATACTCATAGCAAAAAGATGGTGAAGATAATTCATCGCACTTATTAATGAGTAATTCATAAACAGAGCTTTCTTGCATTCCGATGATGCAAGGAACATTGCGTTTTATTATACCAGCTTTCTCAGAGGCAATTTGCAGGACATCACTCCCAAGATATTCCATATGGTCATAGGAGATTGGCGTTATAATTGTTGCTATCGGATTTTGTATAACATTTGTGCAATCGAGCCTTCCCCCAAGACCAGTCTCTAATAGTAGAATATCTGCATCATTTTCAGAAAATGCCAAGAATGCAGCTGCTGTTACACCTTCAAAAAAAGTTGGACTTAAATCATGCTTATCTGCGACTATTTTTGTTCTTTCTAAGACATCATATAAATGACTATCGGTAATTGGTTGATCAGCAAGATTGATCCTTTCGTTAAATTCAAGCAAATGAGGGGATGTATAGCTATGCACCTTATATCCAGCCTGCACAAAGATACTCTTTAACATAGCAAGGGTTGAACCTTTTCCATTAGTGCCAGCAATATGAATAGTGTGTGGAAGTTTTTTATGCGGATTACCCATCAGCTCAAGTAACTTAAAACTCAAATCAAGGCTTGGTTTGCGTGGAATATCCCAAATCGGGATCTTGGGCCAATGAGGAATATTTACCATTATACAGATATCTACTTATAAATCTTGAGTGTTATCATCATTTGCTAATTCATTATATTACGTCAAGCTCTTTGCGCCTAGTACAAAATCTAAATTAGACGACTATATTTGGGAAAGTTATTTTTGGTATTCTATTATGTATCTCAATAATTGTTGTTGACAATAGGCACACACTCGTATATCATTTAAACATATGGAATATTACTTTGATTTTAGCTCCGAAAAAAATACTAGCCTTTTAAAGAATAGGGGGATTTGTTTTGAGCATATCATCTCATTGATTAACCAAGGTCATGTTTTAGATGTAATGATTCATCCAAACCAAGAGAGGTATCCTAGTCAAAAAATATATGTAATTGATGTTGATGGATATTGCTATTTAGTACCATATGTACAAAAAGATCGGGAAATATTCTTAAAAACAATAATACCAAGTAGAAAAGCTACAAAACATTACTTAAATAATCGGAAAAATCATGAGAGATAAGCAAAAACATTTTTTAGATGAAGAAGAAAAGGAGATATTAGGATTATTTGAAGATGATATAGGCGAATCACTCTCTACAAAATTTTCTACAAAGGAAATAGATAAAGCTGTTGCTGCATCAGGTAAATTCCTTACAAAATCAGAGAGAATAAACATAAGAATGAATTCATTCGATTTGAATCATATCAAAAGGAGAGCTGTACAGGAAGGGATTCCATACCAAACTCTAATCTCTAGCATATTACACAAATATGCTTCCAGATACTCTTGAATTTAACTAATATTCTCTATGCTAAAAATAGCTCAAACTTTAAAGATATACTCTTGCTATCTTCCAAGCACATAAACAAAGACGAATAGGAACAGCCAGACTACATCAACAAAATGCCAATACCAAGCAGCGAATTGGAATCCAAGGTGACCATTTCCACGTACAAAATGTCCACGTCTTGCTCTGAAGTAGCAGACTAAGAGAAAAATAGTACCGATTATTACGTGAAGTCCATGGAATCCAGTAGCTAAATAGAAATTGGCAGCATATACCCCTTCGGAAAGACCAAAAGCTGCATGGTGATATTCATAAGCTTGAAAGAGAGTAAATGTAATACCGAGCAACACTGTAATACCTAAAGCGGTGATAGATTTTTCTTTGTCATTATGCTCAATCGCATGATGAGCCCAAGTAACAGTTGTTCCTGAAAGAAGTAGAATCAACGTATTAATAAACGGTATGTCCCAAGGGTCAAAAGTTTTTATGCCCTCTGGTGGCCACGTTCCATCTTTTATTACCCAAAGACCATCTAAAATTCCAGCTGGAAAAAGGCTAGCGGAAAAGAATGAGAAGAAAAATGCAAAGAAGAACATAACTTCAGACAAGATAAACAGAGCCATGCCGATTCTAAGACCCTCTCTTACCGCTTCGGTATGATGCATACCAACTCTTCCCTCTGATATCACATTACTCCACCATCGAGAAATGCATATAATTAACGATATTGCACCAAAAGCAGTGAGCGTTGATCCATATTGATACTCATGTATAAACATTACCCCACCAAGAGTCAGAAATAACATAGAAAATGATGTTAGAATAGGCAGAGAGCTTGGATCAACTAAATGGTATGGATGTTGTTGTTTAGAGGACATATTGATAATTGAATTACTAATGTTAACGTCTTTATCTTGCGATAGATTATATCAGCAATAACAGATTCTACCAAAGATTTTGTATATCTTGTAGGAATATTATCTCAATTGCTAAAGTAGTAATGACAGTCGGAAAGTCAAAAAACGATGCTTTATCACTTGTAAAAATCCGAAGCTTTGCTTAAAAATCCGTATACAGCCATCAATAAACCGTAAACGATTCGCCGTCCTGTCATTCCG
Source organism: Rickettsiaceae bacterium (assembly GCA_028372485.1). Taxonomy (GTDB): domain Bacteria; phylum Pseudomonadota; class Alphaproteobacteria; order Rickettsiales; family Rickettsiaceae; genus Megaera_A. The sequence goes on from JAOMYS010000018.1 coordinate 7,160, forward strand.
TAAGCGACCGCTAAGGGAGCTATACGGAATCTCATATCGGTAGAATCAACCTCCATACTCTATAGAGAGATCTCGTATAATTCGTTAAAAAACTCATTTACGAGATGACAGGTTTGGGGAGAGTACTAGTAAATAATGCTCCAATTTACATCGATGATACAGGCTGGAGAAACAATACACCAGATTTAGGACCTATGACCCCGGAGATTTTCTAGGTACTTAATAGCCATGCAGGCAACGCCCACTGCTGTCTTTCCGTAAGCGAACGCTAAAGGAGCTATACGGAGTCTTATTTTATCTGCAATTTTTCTTTTAGTATTTCGTTTACCACCTGTGGGCTTGCTTTGCCAGCAGTTTTTTTCATTACTTGACCCACGAAAAATCCAAATAACTTCTCTTTCCCCGCTCTATAGCCTTCTACAGATTCTGGGTTAGCTTCTATTATCTCATCAATAATTGGCTCTATAGAACTGCGGTCAGACATCTGTACCAAGCCTTTTTCTTTCACTATGTCTGCAGCATTTTTTCCGCTAGAAAACATTTCCTCAAAAACTACCTTAGCAATTTTTCCTGATATAGTCTTTTTCTCTATCAACGACACCAACTCAGATAACATACTAGGAGTAATTTTACACTCATCAAGAGTCATCCCATTTTTGTTTAATCTTGCAAATAACTCACTAGATATCCAGTTTGCTATGATTTTAGGATTTGCTCCTGAAATAGCTTCCTCAAAATATTTTGCCGTATCACTATCTGAAACGATAACTTCAGCATCGTAATTACTAAGACCAAGTTTTGACACATATCTGTTGATTTTTGCATCAGGAAGTTCTGGCAATTCATTTTTCATTTTTGCAATTAAAGCATCATCAATTCTTACTGGCAGAAGGTCAGGGTCTGGGAAATAGCGATAATCATTCGCATCTTCTTTTGATCGCATGGTTCTGGTCATGCCGGTATTTACATCAAACAATCTTGTTTCTTGGTCAACTATGCCTCCACTCTCAAGTAGCTCCACCTGGCGCATTGCTTCATATTCAATAGCCTTGGTGATATTTTTCACAGAGTTCAGATTCTTTATCTCGCACCTAGTGCCAAGCTTATCCGCAGCCTTTCTTATTGAAATATTAGCATCGCAGCGCATAGAGCCTTGATCCATATTACCGTCACACGAACCAATATAGCGAAGTAATGTTCTAAGTTTTTTCACGTACTGAGCAGCTTCATGAGGAGAGCTTAAATCAGGTTCTGTTACAATCTCCATTAGGGCAATACCAGAGCGATTAAGATCAATCAAACTATACTCCGGGTGTTGATCGTGAATGCTTTTTCCAGCGTCTTGCTCTAGATGAATACGGTTAATTCTGATTCTTTTTTCTTTTCCATTTTCACATAATACGTTCAAATGACCATTTTGTACGATTGGTATATAGAATTGTGAGATCTGATATCCTTGCGGAAGATCGGCATAAAAATAATTTTTTCTATCAAAGACTGATAATTTATTAATTTCAGCATTAATACCAAGACCAGTTTTAATTGCCTGCTCTACGCAATATTTATTCAGTACAGGCAGCATTCCTGGCATTGCAGCGTCAACTAGAGACACTTGAGTATTACTCGGCGCTCCAAACTCTGTTGCACTTTGTGAGAATAATTTTGCTTTTGAAGATACTTGGGCATGTACTTCAAGACCAATTACATATTCCCAATCACCAGTATTTCCAGTTATATAAGCCATTAAAATCCCCTAGGTGTAAAGTCAATATTTGCAACGGCACGCTCAATAACAGCAGAAGCTCTTAGCAAATTATACTCATCAAGAGCTGGTGCGACTAGCTGCATGCCAAGTGGAAGACCACTGCTAGATAGTGCCGTCGGGACAGATGAGCACGGAAGCCCAGCGAGGCTAGCTGGAATTGTGAATAGATCATTTAGATACATAGTTAGTGGATCATTTTGATTCTCATTTATGCCAAATGCAGCACTCGGTGTTGAAGGCAATAAAACTACATCAACTTTCTTATAAGCTTCCTTGAAATCATTTGCAATTAGTCTTCGTACCTTTTGTGCCTTTATGTAATATGCATCCATGTGGCTTGCAGATAGCACATATGTACCAATCATGATGCGTCTTTTTACTTCCTCATCAAAGCCTTCTGTTCTCGTGTGAGCATACATCTCGTCTAAACTAAGACCAGTCTTATCAGTTCTATGGCCGAAGCGTACACCATCATATCTAGACAAATTGGATGATGCCTCAGCAGGCGCAATCACGTAGTAAACAGGTAGCGCATATTTAGCATGTGGTAATGTGATATTTACAATCTCCGCGCCAGCATCACGCATCATTTCAACAGAGTCTTGCCACATTTTTATAATTTCACTGCTCACACCATCAAGCTCCATTAGATCAGTAGGAATGCCAACTCTCATACCTTTCACAGATTTATCGCATGCTAACAATAATTCAGGCACTTCCTTCTCTATTGATGTTGAGTCTTTTTCGTCAAATCCCATCATAGCTTCAAGCATTACAGCAGAATCTGCAACTGAGCGAGTAAAAATACCGGCTTGATCTAGAGAGCTTGCAAAAGCAATCATTCCCCATCTTGAACATCTTCCATATGTTGGCTTGACTCCAAAGATGCCAGTAAATGCAGCAGGCTGCCTAATTGAGCCGCCAGTATCACTACCAAGTGCTGCCATTGCAGAAAAACTACTTACGGCAGAGGCCGAACCTCCAGAAGATCCACCAGGGACTAAATCTTGATTGTTATCCTTAGCTTTCCAGGGGTTAATAACATTGCCAAAATAGCTCGTAGTATTTGAAGAACCCATAGCAAACTCATCCATATTGGTTTTTCCAACCATAATAGAGCCAGCATCTGCGATGTTTTTACTTACAGTAGATTCGTAAGTAGGAACAAAGCTGCTAAGCATTTTTGAACCAGATGTAGTTTTAACTCCATTAGTACAAAACAAATCTTTAACGCCAACTGGTATTCCTTCTAATTTCCTAGGAGTGCCACTTGCATATTTTTTATCAGAAATTTTTGCAGCAGATTTTGCATGCTCAAAAGTTTTCGTAATATAGCTATTCAAATTTTCTGTCTTTTTTGCCTGCGCTATATGAGCACCCGTTAACTCAGATGCTGTAAAACTTTGCTTCTTCAGACCATCAAGCGCTTCTACAATTGATAATTTAACTAATTCACTCATCATGCATTACTCTATAACTTTTGGTACAACAAAACATTTGATTTCTTTTGCAAAATCAGATCCTTTTTCTGGGATGTTTTTAAATAGGTCAGCCGAAGCATCAGACTCTTTGACAGCATCTTGCCTCATTCTTTGGTCCGTATCGCATACTGATCTTAACGGCTCCACAGAAGAGCAATCTACATTTTGTAATTGGTCAATCATCTCCATCACGCTGTTAAGTTTGGGTGCAAAATCCTGAAGCTCCTTCTCTGTAAAGTTTAATTTTGCAAGTTTTTGTAACTTCTGTAACTCCTTGTCTTGAATCATAATTTAATCTATTCAATTTTTCTCTTTCTCGAGTAGACCAAAGCACACAGCTTTCATCTTGTCAAAATCACTTGTTTTGCTTTCCTTATTAACCTGATCTATAAGTAATTTTATACATTCATTGTAGGGATGAGGAGCAATAACTACATTTTTATTTTCTACATTTTCTGTAAAGCATATAACGATGTAAATAATTGCGCCAATTGCGAGTCCCACTAAAAATATCAGTAATTTATTAACTTGTTCCATTTTCTCTCTCTTTTTATTTCTTCTCTTTATCAGACAAAATAAAACACACAGCTTTCATTTTATCAAAATCGCTTGCTTTACTTTCCTTGTTAACTTGATCTATAAGCAATTTTATACATTCATTATATAGATGCAAATCATAGATGTTCATAATTCTGTAATCAAGTATTTTTACAAATAGCCCGTGATTACATGGTAATAGAGATATTGGATATAGAGCAAAATATTTGCATTTTTTAGCTAGGTACTTGACTGCGTTACTGGTCTTTGATATTATCCCTCTTGAGTCTTGGCATCTGAAAGAGATTACCTTGCCTCAGTTTTCCTGAAATTTATTACTTAAATTGTATATCATAAACGATAGTGCGTACTGCTTCGTATGCGTTATCTTACCCTAAAATCATTAAATATATTTAACTCTAATGACAAAAACACGCAAAGAGATCCATAAGAGACCTAGTAGGCCAAATAAAAGAACTAATACAAGAAAAAAAGAAGAAGAGTCTTCGGACGAAAAAGAGGTAGTAAGCACAGATAGCAACGGTGTCACTATCACACTGAAAGAGCTAAAGGAAAAATCGCCAGAAGAACTCCAGACTCAAGCTGAATCATTAGAAATAGAAAATGTCAGCTCGTTGTTAAAACAAGAGTTAATTTTTGCAATCCTAAAAAGGACGGTTGCAGGGGGTGGACAAATTTTTGGCGAAGGAGTATTAGAGGTTTTACCTGATGGCTTTGGCTTCCTGCGTTCACCAGATGCAAATTATCTTGCAGGTCCTGATGATATATATGTCTCTCCAAGTCAAATTCGTCGTTTTGGATTGAAAAAAGGTGACACCGTGGAAGGTGAAATCCGCGCGCCAAAATCTAGCGAAAGATATTTCGCACTTCTTAAAGTGCAGAGTGTAAATTTTGAAAGTGATGATCATGCTTATCATCGTGTACATTTTGACAATCTAACACCTTTGTATCCAGAAGAAAAACTACGTTTAGAAGTTGAGACCGAAACAAAGGATTGCAGCACCAGAACAATAGAAATGGTAGCACCCATGGGTAAGGGGCAAAGAGCCCTTATAGTTGCGCCTCCTAGAACTGGGAAAACAGTGTTATTGCAGAATATCGCTCATGCTATCACGACAAATAATCCTGAGGTATATCTGATTGTTTTGCTAATTGATGAGCGCCCAGAAGAAGTAACTGATATGCAAAGATCAATACGTGGAGAGGTTGTTAGTTCAACATTTGATGAGCCTGCAGCACGCCATATACAGCTCGCTGAAATGGTTATTGAAAAAGCTAAAAGACTAGTTGAGTGCAAGAAAGATGTAGTAATATTGCTTGACTCCATTACAAAGCTCGCACGTGCATATAATACGGTAGTTCCCTCATCTGGTAAGGTTTTAACTGGTGGCGTTGATGCAAATGCACTTCAAAGACCTAAGCGTTTCTTTGGTGCTGCACGTAATATTGAAAATGGTGGATCATTGACTATAGTTGCAACTGCCTTGATTGAAACCGGATCTAGAATGGATGAGGTGATTTTTGAAGAGTTTAAAGGTACTGGTAACTCTGAGATTATACTTGATCGTAAAGTTGCAGATAAGAGGATTTACCCTGCTATTGATATCACAAAATCTGGTACAAGAAAGGAAGAGTTGCTTATAGATCGTTCTACATTGTCTAAAATGTGGGTCTTGCGTCGTATTATTAATCCGATGGGGACTATAGATTCCATGGAATTTTTGTTATCAAAATTCAAAGAATCAAAAACAAATGCCGATTTCTTTAACTCAATGAATTCTTAGGAAGTATATTTATAAGTAAATGGCTAACATCCATGCATGAGGTTGCTTTGTTATAGCTTTTTACTTAACGTTTCAAGAAGTAACTTGCAAAACATATAATTCTATATATAATTCCTCATGTAATTTTATATTCTAGAGTCGGTTCTTTTTTGAACCTTCAAGGAAAGTAACGTGGCTGTGGTATGCCTAATTTGCTTTGAGAATATTTGTTAAATACCAACCTAAGAGGATAACATGCCTAAAATGAAAACCCATTCCGGTGCTAAGAAGCGTTTTAGTTTAACTGCTTCTGGCAAAGTGAAAGCTGCCCAAGCTGGGAAGCAGCATTTTATGAGACGACGTACAAAGGCTCAACTTCGTAATCAAAGAGGAACTGAAGTTCTTTGCCCACAAGATGCAAAGAGACTGAAGAAAACATTCCTACCAAATAGTAACTAAGATTAGGGGTAAAAAAAATGACGCGTGCAAAATCCGGAAAAATATCAAAAAATCGCCATAAAAAAGTAATCGATATGGCCAAAGGCTACAGAGGCAGAGGTAACAACTGCTTTAGAGTAGCTATACAGAGAGTAGAAAAAGCACTACAATATGCTTACCGTGACCGCAGAAATCGCAAGCGTGATTTTAGAGGATTGTGGATTCAAAGAATTAATGCAGCTGCTCGCCTTCACGGCATGACGTATTCGTCTCTTATGGGTAACATCAAGAAGTTAGGGATAGAAGTAGATCGCAAGATGCTTGCAGAACTAGCTGTAAACAACCCAGAGAGCTTTGCTGATATAGCCAAAAAAGCTGCTAGTAGTAAGTAACTCCTTCTAGTTAATGTATTGGTGACGTTCCTGTCAATATTCAGAAGTGAATGCGCTTACATATCTATTCGCCAGTCATTTCGTATAAAGGTGGCATTGCCCGCGCGACTATTGAGGAAATTAGAGAGACTCTTGAGTCTACAAGTAAACCCAAGACTATGCGAAAATCCTCCAACCCGTCATCTCGCATGCGGAATGACAAAACCCAAGTCATCCCGTAAATTCGAGTAT
>JAOMYS010000019.1 GCA_028372485.1 Rickettsiaceae bacterium
GCATTTGATTGGATTTGAACCAACGACCTTTGCCTTCGGAGGGCAATGCTCTATCCAGCTGAGCTACAAATGCACAAATATATCAATTTATTTAAACTGTTACATTGCCCCTTCTTGTAAAAACACGAAGGGCATAAGTGATTCGCCAACTATAACATAAAGACTAAAAACATATCAATCATCTTAGTTCTGACTTTAGAGAATCGCATAATATAGATTGAAAAAATTTTTGGACTCAAAATGACCTGTCCTGATGTATAGTCAATTTATTATTGAATCGGAATGTCGATACTCTTCGCTCACCTATTATTCATAGATTTCGCTCCCTGTGATCAAGTCTCGTCTTGAAGGTATAAAAATGTAATTTTGTTTTTATCAATCTAAATTGACTAAGTAATATACAACTTGATAAACCAAAAGATGCCAAGCATGTACATACTACGTTTGCTTCGAAAGAGACAGGTATAACACCATAAAATAATGGTACACTTGTGAAACGTACTTCTCTTAACGCTTAGAGAATTGTGTACTCTTACGTGCTTTACGTTTCCCGTATTTTTTACGTTCAACAACCCTTGAATCTCTTGTTAGGAAACCATTTTTATGCAAAATATCATGATGATCGTCAGATATGCAATCTAAAGCTCTTGCTATTCCATGAACAATCGCACCAGATTGACCAGTCATTCCACCACCCTTGACTGTGCATACAACATCAAACTGACCATCTGTTTTTGTATCAATAAAAGGTTGTATAATAGCAGCTCTGTACGAATCTCTTGGAAAATACTGCGAATAATCCTTATTATTAACAGTAACGACGCCTTGTCCAGGTTTTACCCAAACTCTTGCTACTGCATCTTTCCTTTTGCCAGTACCATATCCACCACCACCTGCAATAGATTTCTTAGATTTGCACTGAACTATCTTAGGTGACGATGTAGTCACGTTTGAGCTCTTCTCTTTAGGCCCTATTTTACTAGAACTATCCTTTGATTCATTGAGTGTTGGTACTTCCATTATTACTTCTTATTTTTAGAATTTTTGCTTGCAATATCAAATGCGCTAGGCTTTTGAGCTGTATGTGGATGTTGATCATCAGAATAAACATGCAAATTACCCATCTGCTTTGAACCTAGCTTATTTCTGCTGACCATTCTTTTAATTGCCATTTGCACTACTCTTTCAGGATACTTACCTAATAAAATCTTGCCAGCTGTTGTCTCTTTAATTCCCCCAGGAAAACCGGTATGACGATAATAGAATTTACCATCTTTTTTATCTCCCTTTTTACCTGATAGATGCACATGCTTTGCATTAATAACCACAACATGGTCACCACAATCCATGTGAGGAGTGTAAGATGGCTTATGTTTGCCTCTCAATAATATTGCTACTTGACTTGCCAAACGCCCAAGTACAATGTCCCTAGCATCAACAACCCACCAATCCTTTGATATATCAGAATGCTTCGCAGAGTAAGTTTTCACAAGTAGTTCCTATTAATTAATCCTCAGCACGAGAAAATAGCAGCCTTGTACGCTACATGTCAAGAATAATTTTCCTAAAAAGGTACTTTGCTTATCGACTATTCAGCACTTAAAAGGCCATCTAAGCTATAGCGTAACCCTCATTAACTGGTCTGCGAACACAGGGTGTGATGCCATTAGTATGATGATATTCTTCAATTGAAACGCATGGGCTTCTAATTTCATAAGGCGCACTTGGCGTACAGGATGAAATCATGATAAGCGCAATAAAAAATAACCAGAGATTTTTCATGATAAATTACTTTAAATTTGGCGAATATAGTTCATAAAGCAATTGTAATCTAGTTTCTAATCTTTATGCAAACTTTTAGCATGTTAATGGAAATTTATTTTTGTAAAGTGATCAAGGCAATGGTAATTCATGTGATATTTATACATAATTACTCTGCACATCTGAAGAAATTAACAAGTTTATAACCAAATTATGCTTTAACAATATGCAACTTTTGACCAAAACTTATACAATTAAATTATATATTAGACTTATTTGTACGAGAAATGGAATCTTTGCAATCATATATTACATCAGGGGATTATTTTGTAGATGCCAGAAAATGGTATCACGAAAAATATACTCACCCTCTATCGCACAGATCATTTGTATTTATTTTTAGCACAATTATTTGCATTCTGTTTTTAGGGCTAGCTATTAGTACATACTCTTTACTACCGCTAAATACTCAGATGAAGCTTGTGATTAACACAACAAGTTCTGAAGGGCAAAATATCAGTGTAGCAAGAGCAAGCTATATGAAAGGAGCTGCTATTAATTCTGTAGCGGACATCATGATTAGAAATTATATAGAGGCAAGAGAAAGCTATAATTACAATAACCTGAAAGATCAATTTACATTTGTACAAAATAATTCAAGCCGTATAGTTTTTCGTAAATTCTACAGCTTTATGAGTATAGACAATCCTTCCTCTCCTATAATGATTTATCAAAAGAGTATCACCAATAAGGTTAATATTATATCGATAAAATATAGTGGGATAAATCAAGCTACTATAAAATTACGTTCTAAAGCTCAAAGATTTTCTGGAGAATTGGTGGATAATAATTTATGGGAGATTTTAATTAGTTATGAAATTGATCCAATTAATCCGTCTCTTCCAACTGATTCAAAATTTGGGTTCATAGTAACAGATTATCAATCAAAATTATTGAAGAGCAATGCTAGTAAATAAAAAGATACAAAGTTTGATCATAGTGGCTATAGCCTTTCTCATGGCGTGGCCAAGCTATGCTATACGTGAATCACGCCCTACACCCATTGATAGTAGAATACGAGTTATGGTTTATAGCCCTAACGATGTATTTAAGTTTACTGGCTATTATGGGTATCAAGCAAGTATTGAGCTTGCTAAAGATGAGGAAGTAGAGAGTATATCAATGGGTGATACCACATCCTGGCAGATTGTTCCTTCGGATTACAGAATATTTATAAAGCCGATAGAAGATGACGCAACAACAAATATGACATTAATTACTAATAAAAGGACTTATTTCTTTGAGTTATATGCTGAAAAAACTATGGATATCAGAGATCCTGCGATGGTTTTTAACGTTAAGTTTTTATATCCCGATGAAAATGAAGAAGAGAATATACGTACGTTCTCGGGCGGCTCAGGAGTTAGCGTGTCTAAGATAGATTTAAGTCGCCCAGAAAATTTAAATTTCAACTATTCTATTAGTGGCAGTCAAGATATAGCTCCTATTAAGATTTTTGACGATGGTGAGTTTACATATTTTCAATTCAGAGAAAAAAATAATGAGATACCAGCAATATTTGCAGTAGATGAAGATTTACGTGAGTCCATGGTGAATTTTCATCTAGACCCAAATGATAGCAATATGGTTATCATAGAGCAGGTATTTCAGAAGTTAACACTTAGAGCTGGCAAAAAAATAACTTGTGTATTTAATGAAGCATTTGTAGTGGATTTGGACGAAGATGGACCACTTCAAGAAGATTAAGTAACCTGAATATATATAACAAATCTGGTCGCTTGGCGTTGTCTGCATGGCTATTGATCGGCTAAAAATCCTCCAGCCCGTCATCTCGTATAATTCTTGCGCTTACGTACTCAAATTTACGTAATGACACGGGGGAGTGCTTTGACATTAAGAATTTTGACATATACCCGACATTCACTGACAAAGAAGATTTTAGATTTTTGTCTCAATTGACTGCAGTGTACCAATGTAGTACATTTACATGACTATTCAAAAGGTCGAGAAATGTCTATATATGAAGCTCTTGTTGTAATTGTTATAGGGTTGCTGGTTTTGAAGCCTGAGGATGTCCCACAAATAGTAGCAAAATTCAAAGAATTGAGGTTGCTTTTTTCACAAACAAAGGACGACATACTGTCTTCAGTTCAATCAATTCCAGAGTTTAAAGAGTGGGTTCATGAAAATGATCTAGAAGAGGATGCTGATCAGATGAATATTTACTTAGAGAAAATAGCAGACCTTGGTTTTGTTTATGAAGGTGAATATTCCTTGGTTGCTATAAGGAGTCATTATCGCAGGGTAGTGCAAAGCAAATTAGATCAAAGAAAATTGGATCAAGGCAAAAAAGCTTGATGACATGATGAGTTCGTGTATAACGATTTGAAATGCCATTTATTACCAATTATGGAGGAAAAAATGAAAAAAATACTATTGCAAAAAAAAGATTTTACTATCAATAACAGGTTATTCAAAGTAATACTCGGTGTTTCTTTGATCTTTTTCTCAGCGCAGGCAAAAATCCCTCTAGAGCCAGTGCCAATCACGATGCACCCTATGGGCGTATTAATTCTAGCTCTGTGTTACGAGAGAAAGGTGGCAAGGCAGTCAATGCTTTCTTATGTTGTTTTAGGTGCAATAGGTTTACCAATTTTCACTGGTTTTACGAGTGGTGTATCTGTCTTGTTTGGCACAAGCGGTGGATATTTATTTGGAATGATCTTATCGGTGTATGTGATAACTGCTTTAAGAGAAAAGTTTGGTGATGATAGCTTATTGAAGTTAGCGATATATAGTATTATTGGATCTGCTTGCGTTTATACAGTTGGGATATTACAACTATCTTTGTTTGTAGGATTTGTAAAATCTATAGAATTTGGATTATATCCTTTTATTCTCCCAGGTGTTGTTAAAGCAATGCTTACTGCTTCGTCTGTAAAACTTCTGAAGAAATTTTAGGGGTAATAAGTACAAGCATCAGCTAAACTCCTCAAATGATTATGGCTTATAAAGCTTATGAATGGATGATAGAAGCTCTTCTTTTTTGTAGGGCTTAAGGATGATATTTACGTTATCGTAAGAAGCGTATTGCTGGGCTTCTTCATAGGGCAAACCACTCTGGAATAAAAATGGTATTTTGCGTAGAGAGTTATCTTGCATGAACATCTTTAGCAATTCATATCTGCTTATATCTGGGAGCATAATATCTGCCAAGACTAGGCATATGCTATTACGATATTTTTTTGCTAAGTCGATTGCATCTTGACCATTAAATGCTTTTAACAGTTCAAATTCATCAGAATCTGAGATCATTAGATCTACCAAAAAATGACAAGATTCATCATCGTCAACAAATAATATAGTATTTTTTGTGTTCGATGAAGTCATCATTTACCTTCAAGATAACTATTATTCTATAGGCATAGAAAATTCAAATGTTGCACCAATATCTGAGTTATTGGAAGCAACAATTGTGCCTCTATGCGCATCTGCAATTTCACGGCATATAGAAAGTCCTATGCCCAAACCTTCTGGATGTGTATGTTTTTTTGATCCCCGATTAAATGGGTCAAATATACTATCCAGTTCTTCCTTGGGAATGCCAATACCCTCATCTTGCACTAAAACCATGAAATAATGCATCCCGTTAATTTGTTTTTGCCTTAATTTCACAGAAACAGTACCTGAATCTGAATAGTAAATTGCATTTGATATTAAATTGATAAGCAATCTTTCATACCAAAAACTGTCCACTAAAACAGTGCACTCACCTATGCTAGATTCTAATTTTATATCTATATTGGGTTTATCAACGTGCATATTCGAAGATAACAAAACTATATTCTGTGTTAAACTAACGATATCTACTTTTTTGAAATTGAAGGTAATGTCATGTGAATAATGCGTTACGGGCAAGAAGTTCAATAAGGATGATAAAGTTTGAGTGGAATTTAAGATCGCATTTAGACACTTATCACGGGTTTGGTCATCCATAGATTTCCAATTTTTGTTTAAGTACTCAGTAATGCCATTAATACTATGTATGGGGTTTTTAAATTCATGAATTATTTTTGAAAAAAAAGAGACTTCATCATTAGATGATCTTGTTCTAGTATCTGATGACTCAATTTCTTTTGTCATAGAACTCCTATTCCCTCAAATGGATAATTAACATTCTTGATCGTAACAAAAATATATACAACTAGTAAAGACAATAGTAGCATACGAATCGCTTATGTCTAGACGTTTTGTAGGATATATTGCTAGTTTTTTTAAGCGCAGCAACTTATGGTTCATAAAAGATCTTCCAAGCCGCATTAACGGTTGCAACTATTGCTTCATATCGAGTATATTTGTATAATGTGCGTCCAAAATATTGTTATTAAAATCAACATAATCTTCCTTTATCATGAATATAATTAAAGTTTTAATACCACGGATTGCTTTATTTCCACTTGATTATATATCTGATGGAAAAACAAAAATTGGGGACTTGGTATTAGTGCCTTTCAGGAATAAGGAGATTACGGGGATTGTTTGGGAAACGGATGTTATATCATCTGGTAAAAAATTAAAGCATATATGTGATTCAAAGTCTCAATTATTTCCTGCCAAGATCAAAAAATCTATGATTGAGTTAATAGACAGAGCAAGCAACTATTATCTCGCAGATCTAGGATCTATCTGTAAACTTGTAATGCCTGTAGATGTTAATGACACACCAATAAAAACTCTGTGCCACTCTATAGATCATGATGATATAACTTTGTCTCATCTTTCTAATACCCAGCAAGAGGCATTAGAGCAAATATCCAATTATAAAAAGCCAATTATATTAAAAGGAGTTACTGGGTCTGGTAAAACTGAAATTTATTTTCATGCAATACAGAAGCAATTAAGTCTTGGCAAGCAAGCGCTTGTAATGCTTCCAGAAATTGCATTAAGTGAGCAAATTATTGCAAGATTTGTAAGTAGATTTGGTTTTGAGCCGGCTATATGGAATTCACGAGTAACAAACGCAAAAAAGAAGAGGATTTTAAGGGGGATTCTTTCAGGTGAGGTAAAGGTAGTAATCGGAGCTAGAAGTGCATTGTTTCTCCCATACAAAGAGCTTGGCTTTATTGTTATAGATGAAGAACACGATCAATCATATAAGCAAGATCAAGGGATCTTATATCATGCAAGAGATATGGCTGTACTTAGGGCGCATATTGAAAAATGTAAAATAATTTTAGTTTCAGCTACTCCTTCTATTGAATCTATGCATAATGTTGGGCTAGGCAAATATCAGCTAGTTGAAATCAAAGATAGATTTAACGATGCAATGCTCCCTGATATCAAAGTCATTGATATGAAAAATGAGTCACTAAGCAAGAACTCTTCTCTTTCACATAAAGTGATCGAGGCAATCAAATGTAATATAGAAAAAAAGCAGCAAAGTTTAATTTTTTTGAATCGAAGAGGGTATGCACCTCTTACTATCTGCAAATCTTGTGGTTACCGTTTTAATTGCAACTCATGTTCGGCATCAATGGTGCTACACAAATCTAAGAATCATTTAGAGTGTCACCATTGTGGATTCACCTCTTCTATTGATAATTCCTGTCCAGAGTGTAAAAAGGATGATACTCTGATACTATACGGTACTGGTATTGAACGTGTTGCAGAAGAAATAGAGTCTCACTTTCCAGATAGTAATATATCAATTATCAGTAAGGAGCAAAGCGCTTCTGGGGAAGAGGTGCAAAACATGTTAAAACGTATGGAAGATGGTGAAATAGATATTCTTATTGGAACACAAATAGTGACGAAGGGATATCATTTTCCAAAACTAACCTTGGTGGTAATAGTAGATGCTGATAGTGGTTTTGTAGGGTCGGATTTGAGAGCATCAGAGCGTATGTTTCAATTGTTGCAGCAGGTAGGGGGAAGAGCAGGAAGGGCTCAAATAAAAGGATCAGTATTAATACAAACATATTATCCTGATAATCCAGTGATTTTAGCGTTATCAAGTAACAAGGAAGAGGAGTTTATAAAGGAAGAATTTGAGTCAAGACGATTAGCACATATGCCACCATTTACAAAAATGGCAGCGATTACAATCACTGGAAAAAGCGATCAAAAAACTCTTCAAATAGCAAAAAATTTTGTAAGTAACGCTCCAAAAGGAGATGTAAGAATATTAGGTCCTTCTGAAGCTACAATATTAAAACTTGCTGATAGATATCGCTACAAAATATTGGTTATAGTGAAAAAGGAATTTCACTTACAAAAATATCTAGAATTATGGAAAGAGTATTTTTGTATTCCTTCTACATATCACCTCAGAATTGACATTGATCCGTATAATTTCATTTAGACTACTGCATATTATAGTCAATCTCTATATTTTAGAGATCCCGTATAATTCTTCTAGCATAAGTACTCAAATTTACGGGATGACGAATTAGGAGAGAATCCTCGTATTTTTCTAAATTGACTATAATTTATAATCTATTTTTATATTTTAAGTTTACTAACTTTATGTGACAATTTACGCTACAATCGCTATTTGCAAGAGCAGATTTTGCGATAGACCCTGATTTTTTCTGCAAGCCGAGTGTTTTTAAAAATTTCTGTGATTCAGAATGAAGATATTGCACTTGCACTTTAGCCGTTCCTTTCTTCTTTATATCAAGTATAGTTGCTGCCCTTTCGGATAAGTCAATCTCTCTGTTATGTGCATAAGGTCCACGATCATTTACTAGAACAATAATAGATTTCCCATTTTCTAGATTTTTTACCCTAGCGAGTGAAGGTAGCTGCAATGTACGATGAGCTGCTGTGAGCAGATTTTTATCATAGATATCGCCATTAGCAGTTTTACTTCCATGGAATCCATATCTACTTCCATACCATGAAGCTACACCCACCTTGTTATATCTAGTTACTTCTTGAGGGGTATAAATTTTTCTTTTCATAACATAGCTACTACCCACCTTGTAATGCCCCTTATAATGGTTATTACATGGATCATCACAGGACAGTTTTCTATATACGTTTTTAGTTCTGTATACATCGCTCTGACAAGAAGAAAGAAAAAAGGAAAATCCGATAAGTAGAAATATATAGTTAAAACGATATAAAATAATCATATCCCATTATCAAGATTCAAGTCTTCATCGTCTTGATCTATTAAAAATGCACTCTCTTGCCTTGTACGACTACTATCTGGCTTTACCTTATTTGCCATATGTTCTACCTTCGCATGACTTACTACCTTTTTCACGCTATGAATATTTGCCGCTATATTTGCCACTTTTTGCAGCTCTTCTTCTGATCTTGCAATGCCGAATAAATAGACAATATCATTTAGTGTGATTACTGTGTAGTTCACAAATTTAATATCTCTATCAATTATAGTTTTAGATTTTATTTGTGCTGTGATCAAAGTATCTCTTGTATACTGAACTATATCAAAATTGCTACTATTCTCGTCTATTTTTATTTCACTAATTACTTCGTTCACTCCTTTTTGATCCCATGCAATTTGTACTGCACTGATTGCATCATTTTCATGATCTATCGTGCCAGTAAGTAGCACTCTTCCATTCACTACTTCTATCTTAATTTTAGAATATAATTCACGAAAATTGCGTTTAATAAAAGACGTTTTTATGGAAGCAGAAATTCTAGCATCTGATAGCGTATTACCTACAGGCCTATCTTTCGCAAACTCAAGGGCAGAACCCGCAGTTCCTGCAAAAATGCTTTCCAAGCAACTAGATAATGAAAGCGACATGGTAGTGATAAGAAGTATTCTTATATATAAATTGTGCATCTATAATTCTGTGATCCTCATTTCAACGTGTAGGGGGATTATACAAAATTAATATGTTACAGGCAAAGAAAAAATGGTAGCGAGAGAGGGACTTGAACCCCCGACACGCGGATTATGATTCCGCTGCTCTAACCAGCTGAGCTACCCCGCCATCCTAGGAAACAGTCTACAAAATATCCTCATACCATCATATAGTCAATTCATTTTAACCTAAATAGCATTAGCACTGCTTTAAAGAGTATAGGAATATTTCAGTTGGATTATGGATATCTATTAGTATAATAACTTCATTAACAACACCTAACTAGAGATAATCTATGGAAACGATATTACTGATATTAGGAATTTTTGCTATCATCGCTTTAGTATCTGCAATTAAGATAGTACCCCAACAGGAAGCATGGATAGTAGAGAAGCTTGGTAAGTTTGATTACGTACTAGAACCAGGAATGACTATCATCATTCCATTTATCCAGAGGGTAGCTTATAAGCATACTCTGAAAGAACAAGCAATAGACGTTAATGCTCAAACGGCAATATCAAACGACAATGTAACCCTATCTATTGATGGTATTCTATATGTTAAGATTATAGATCCTAAATCTGCATCTTATGGGGTAAGTGACCCTTATTATGCTATTATTCAGCTTGCACAAACTACTATGCGTTCTGAAATTGGCAAATTGAAATTAGATAAAACTTTTGAAGAAAGAGAGTCTCTGAATCATTCAATAGTCACTACAATGAATGAAGCTGCGACTAATTGGGGTATACAATGTATGCGCTATGAGATTAAAGACATACAGCCACCAAGATCAATACTGCAAGCTATGGAACTGCAAGTAGCAGCAGAAAGGCAAAAACGTGCTAATATTCTTGAATCAGAAGGTAAGCGCCAATCACGAATTAATATAGCAGAAGGAGAGAAGGCGCAGGTAGTTTTAAACTCTGAAGCTTCTATGACTGATCAAATAAATAGAGCAAAAGGTGAAGCAGAAGCAATAATATCAGTTGCTAATGCAACAGCTAAAGGAATTGATGTAGTTGCAAAATCTATTCAAAATACTGGCGGTAGTGATGCTGTATCTTTAAAAATTGCAGAGCAGTATGTAACCACTTTTGGAAAATTAGCTAAAGAGTCTAATACTATATTGCTTCCATCGAATCTAGAGAATCCAACTGGGTTTATTGCTGGGGCTATGACGATATTTGATCGACTAAAAACAGAAAAACAAGACATCAAAAGAACTAAAAATTAAATCATTCATATGATACCAATTACTGCATCTATGTTATGGCTATTATTTGGTATAGCCTTACTTCTATTAGAATTTGTTCAATTACCAGGTATTGGATTTTTATTTTTAGGTCTTGGAGGGGTTTCTACTGCAATAATCACAAATTATTGGCAAGAACAGACTGTGCTTGCTCAATTTGCATATTTCGGTCTTTCCTCATTGTTTTGCTTTGCATTACTTTGGTATCCGCTAAAATCTTCTCTATATAAAAACACACTCTCAAAAAAAGAAACATTCGATCTTGTTGGGTCGCAAGTAACTGTTATAAAAAAAGAAATAAAAGTTGGAATAGTTGGTGAAGTATCTTGGTGTGGTACTATCATGAAGGCAGAATTAGCGGAAGATACTAATAGCAATACAGCCAAAATTGGCGATATTCTAGTTGTACAAGAAGTAAGAGGAAATGTACTAATTTGTAGCAAAAATACAAAATAATTTGAGGTAAAAACTTTTCTACCAATTTAAAACTATCAAACTAATATAGATAGATGCCTATTTTCAACGGATGAGGCATTGCTGTAGCTGTAACTTGAGTACGCAGTGCGGCTTAGAATCTCACTGCCTTTCCGTAAGCAACCGCTAAGGGAGCTATAAAGAATCTCTCCTAACAAACGGAATTACCATCAGAACCTTTAGAGATCTCGTATAATTCTCGCACTTACGTATGCTCAAATTTACGAGATGACAAGAAGGTTTGTCTTTCCGCACGTGACCGCTAAGGGAGCTATACGGAATCTCATAACGGCAGTCTCCCCACTTTTATAGATCTCATATAACTCGCAGAGAGCTCGTTTATGAGATGACGGCTGAGAAGTCTTTGTATAGCAATACTTGGATTTACGGAATGACTTATGTTCTATTACATGCTATAAATACTAGGATGAAAAAAACTAAAAACAAAGCTAAACCTAAAAAGACGAATATTTCTCTAAAAAGAAAAATAGCACTTTTCTATAACAGATCTATGTTATTAGTGAAGTTAAGTGTAGTGGTGATTATTTGCTTATTTATATTTACAGATTTATTTCAAAATGCCAAAAAACAAATTTTAGATTCTTTTTACTCATTCTCATCTAGTTATGGATTTACGTTTCAAAAAGTAGATATTGCCGGAAATAAAAATATGTCTACTGATGACATTACCACATCTCTTGGCATACAAGTTGGAGACCCTATCTTCGCACTGAATATGAATGATATAAAGTCTCGCTTAGAAGAAAATGTATGGGTCAAGGATGTTATAATTGAGAGAAGGCTTCCATCAACAATAAGCATTTTTATAAATGAACGTACTCCTATTGCCATCTGGCAATTTCAGCAAAAATTATATCTTATTGATCTTGAAGGAAATCGTATTACAAAATACAAAAACCAAAGTAATAAAAATGATTTTGGCGAGTTATTACATGTAGTGGGTTCTGATGCTAATATATATGCACAAAATCTATTAAATGCCCTAGCTCCCTACCAAGAGCTAAAATCAAAGATCATTTATGCCGTGCGTCATGGAAAGCGTAGATGGGATATTATTCTTGATCAAAAAATCACTGTAAAAATGCCAGAAGATAATTCTACACATGCATATGAATACTTATACAAAATGTATGATAGTGGTAAATTATTTGATCAGAATTATAAGACTGTAGATTTGCGTGACTCAGAGAAATATTACATAGAGAAATATTAAGTGAGTCACAAGGTGTTGCCCACACGGCTCTAACAATTTAGACAGCCCGTACATAGCCATCAATAAACCGTAAACGAGCCAGTTCTACGTCATTCCTACAAGTGACTGCTAAGGGGGCTATACGGAATCTCAT
>JAOMYS010000002.1 GCA_028372485.1 Rickettsiaceae bacterium
CTGCATATTCATACTCATAAGTAACTCTCCAGGCTTCTTTACGCCTGGCTTTTACGTACTCATCTTCTGATGCATAATCCTCTCTTTTTATTTTCTTATCTACATAATCAATATAAAAATCCTTGGCTATACCAAAGACATTCTCTAATTTTTTCTCAGATAGAAACTTACCCCCCTCTAGTCTGAATTCTGCAAGTTTTTCCGATCTCTCGCTATTTTCAAACTGCGATAAATATTCCTCTTTTTCTGATTGCGCTAAGGATTCATATTCTTTTATTTCTTTTTTATATTGCTCCCAGAGGGTATCTTCTAACTTTGTATAATTAGTTGGTATTTTTCCATTCACTTCTTTCCACACATATTTTTCCCAATCTTTGTCGCCGTCTACCCCGCCTGCGCTTCTCCCGTCTTCCATGTAATTTTTTATAGAGTAATATTCTTTTTTAGCTGCCTCTTTTGGCTCTACAAAAATGATGTTGTAACCTACATAGACAAAGGTTGATAAGAAGTACAAAAGAAATAGCGCTCCAATTGACCACCAGAAGCCATACCATGCAAATATTGGCTTTTTGAACTTTTTGTAAAACCAACTAAAATCATTTAAAAATTCGTTCTTCATTTTTATTTACCTATTTTTTTTCCTTATCTTCCGCTTTTTTGGGATTTCTGTATTCTGCAGATCTTTTTGCTATGTTGTCAGAGTCCTTCCCCATAGCTCTTTCCGTTGTATCAGAGATACCGTATAATCCTCTAACATCTTTCCCCGATGTGTCTGATTCATAATCAATTATGTTATCTACAATTTTAGTTGCCACTCTTACTGCGGTATAATCAGAGTTTCTGTAGCTTGAGTTTTTGGCATCATCTATTCTATTTTCTATTGTATTACTTATTGTACCCTTCTTCTTTTCTTCTTCGTTTTTCAAATTATTAAATCTTATTTTATCCTCATCACTTAAACTTTTCTGCAGCATTCCACCTACATCTTTATTATACCACGGGTTGTCGTTTGATGCACCTTCTTTTGCATCTTTTTCTATAGTTTTTGAGGTATTTGTTGCACCCGTGACTACCGCTTGTTCGTTTACTTTCTGGGCATTTTGTGCATGCTCTTCTTTTAAGCTATCTGGGGTTGTAATACTCATGTTTTGGAGTGGTTTTGTATTTTGCTCCATTTGCGCTGTTTTATGGTCTATATCTCGGCTGTTAAATGGATTGTAATTAGCTATTACTTTGTTTGCTATTTGATCCGCTTCTCCTCTATGTGAGTTCATCCATCTCTCTGCCGCAGACTTGCTTCCGAGTTCTGGATGAGCGCTCATGACTTCTTTCATTACTTGGTCATTTACATTTCTGTTGATAGCTCCAGCGTTTTGTTCAACATAGGATATATTATTACTAATTGTATCTATGTCTTGAATGGTCTTTGCTTTTTCCTCTCCTATCTGATGAAGATCGCTGATGTTTGCTGCAAATGATTCATTGCGCTTCATATCCTCGCTATTATTTGTTGTCAGGCTATTCGTGCTTGCTGCGGTTTTGACCTTATCAAGAGCATTACTGAAAGCTTGCTGCTCTTGCTGACTCATATCGCTCCTTACCTCTAGATTATTTGATGCGTTAGTACTTGTACCTCCGCTAATTAAACCGCCAAGAATCTTACCAGGAATACCCACCCCTGCATTAGAGCTTGTTCCCGTGGTTTTGCTGTTTGCAACTGTATCTCCGTGGTTTGTGCTGGAGGTTTGGGTGAAGCCTTTTCGGAGGGACTCTTGATCACTTGTTGATAAGGTGTCTGCCTTGGTAGTACCGCTTACTATGCTTTTTGCAACATCGATGTTTTGCGCGCTCGTCACACTTGTTAGATCTGATTCTCTATCAGTGATGCTACTTAACTTAATCTTTTGATTTGCCATAGCCTTAGATTCACCTGCGATAACAGAGCCAGTTGCGCTATAGTTAGTTGACATCTGATCCTGATGCTCGGTTAGTACCTGGCTTGACTCTCCGTCACTACCTACTCCGCTTCGAACGCTCACAACGCCGTCATCATAGGTATGGGCATCACTAAAGCTACCACCGACGCTCTCTTGGTTCTTACTGATGTTGTTTGTAGAATGCATGCCCATGCTGATGTTGTTATCCGCCATATTTGCACCAATCCCCATGGAGTTTGCAACGCTGGCCATACCACCTGCGACAGCAGATAGCGCATACGGACTTCCAAACACAATAGCAAAGCTGATTATCGGCACTGATGATATCATTCCTTGTGTACTTGCATACTTCATCATTATTAACTCTGTAAATCCAGCTTGTCCTATTAGGCTAAGTCCACCTTCTCCCCATCCGCCAATTGCGTCCTTTAACTGTATCATACCGATACAGTGGATTATTGTGTAAAATACTGGCCAAGTAGTAGGCCATAGCATTAGCTGCAATCCAGTTGTTACTAGTTTCCAGCCACCAGGCAGCATTGCTAGCGGCAAGATGATAACAAAGCACATCACACAAAATGCTAATGCTACTGGCTGCGCTGATGCTGGTATCATAGCCTCTGACATCTCGCCACCTACAATAGAGCCAAGTGCTTGCTGGAACATTCCTCTTGTTGCCTGCATCTTAACAAGCTCTGGGAACATTCTGGAATGCCCTACCTTCTCACGCCAATCATCATATGATTCTCTATTAGCATTTAGTATCATTGATTGTTCCATCCATCTATGGATATCTAGTTGAGCTTCTCCTAGGTGCGAAAGAGTCCCGCTGGTCATTTCTCTAATGCGCCTATGCAGCTGATCTCTATTTTCTGTAGATATTCCAAGAGATGCTCCGAGTCTTCCCATCCATATAGGCTCTCTTGCATGCGCTTCTATATCTTGCTTAATCATTTTCCCGGCTTCCGTACAGGTCATAAAGCCTCCTCTTTCACCATCTTGTTTAAATGGTTTAATGCCAAAACACTTAACTGGTTTTTTGTCCAGGAAGTCTAGTATATCTTTTGCCTCAATTGCAGCTTTCATATGACCACCGAAATTACCCATAACATATGGCTTCATATAGCACTGACGCATATATTCTTTTGTGTTTTGAAGTAGCAGCGGATCTGCTATCTGAACATCACGTAGCTTTGCTACTGTTTTTGCTCCGTACATTATTCCAGTATGTGTTGATGGTACGTTGTTTACTGGCATCATGTTCTCCTCTAAAAGC
Source organism: Rickettsiaceae bacterium (assembly GCA_028372485.1). GTDB lineage: Bacteria > Pseudomonadota > Alphaproteobacteria > Rickettsiales > Rickettsiaceae > Megaera_A. The sequence continues at coordinate 3,214 of JAOMYS010000002.1, forward strand.
CGAGAGAGGCTATGAGATATGGTTGAACCAAGTGATGTAATGACTGATATACCAACTGGTATGTTATCTATCTTAATAGGAGCAGTCATTGAGACTTCATCCTTGATCCATACAGTACTCTTGGCTGAGAACAGAAGCATGAACGTTACTAGTGATGGCATCATATAGCCTTTTGCAAAGCCCATGATATCACCGCCAACTATTGCTCTTGATGCTGCATATAGCGCTCCGATCATCATGCCTATTTGACCTACTGGCGTTAGATAAGTGCTATCTGATTCAAATATCCTAGCTACTGCGTTAAACATGCTAATAAGAGTGTCACCACCGCCATATGCGTATATTACGTAATCCATTATCTTTTTCTCTTTTTTTTATTTCTTAGTTTGTTTTTTAGTTTGTTTCTTAGTTTTATTTCTTAGTTTTTGTTTGTTTAGTAGGGGCTTCTTAATCATCCCCTCCAAATAGTCCATTTTCAATTTACTGCTCTAATCTTCGTTTTAGCCTACCCTCGACCTTTAGCAACGTAATGCCTCTCTATTTCTTTAGCTCTAGCGTTAATACGATCCTCTTCCTTTTGTAGTGCGTCCCATTGGTTGTTTGCAAAGGCAAGCACCTTGTCCAAGGATTTTTCATAATCTTTTAAATGGGTCTCGTTGATTTGAGACTTACGAAGTGCTGCCACACTTCTTTTAATATCATTTGTTATTGATGTCAGATGGCTTAAGAACATGTATTTTGCAATTAGCTGGCTAGATGAATTAATTATTGAAATACCAGTTGATACCTCTAAGGTAATATGATCAAATATCGGAAAGTTGTTGCCTATTGAATCTATGAATCCTATATCGCTAGATGAAAGCTCACTCTCTTGGGATCTGATTTTGATTTTAATCTCATCGAGCTTTCTTTTTGCAATTCCTGCATATGAATTATCTGGCTGAATCTCAATATTGCTACTTAACTTAACTACGAGGCACTCCGCTCCATCCTGGCAAGTATATGAGCTTGCAGCAGCTCCGCCGTTAAGGTGGGTGTCAAAGCTTTGCTTGTCAGTAACAAGAGCTGGATATGGTATTGTCACTCTATCCTTTACCACTATAGTTCCAACCATTGACATTAGGCTATCTCTTAAATCCGTAGGAAGACCTGATTTATCAGCTGCTTTTTTAAATAAGTTGAAGTTATCAAGTAATAGATCTGCGTTTGCAGTTTGAGCCTTCTCTACTTCTTTTTGCTGGTCTTGATGTTTTTTACATTTTTTTCTCTGATCTCCAAGATCATAACCACTCCCGCCAGACATCTCTTCACACACCTTCTCATACATAGCTGAGTTTTGGGGTAACGCTGCTGCAAATCCAGCTTGAGCTACCTTACAATGACCTATTCCAAACTGATTGAGCTGCATCTGTAGGTTTCTGAAGTCTTTTAACGTGTTCTCTATTTGCGGAGCATATGTCTTCATTCCTAAATGGAATCCATATACAACCGCATTAGATCCTATATTCTCTGCAATTGCTATTAACTGACCACCTGATATCATTGAAAATGATCCAGTAAACGCATCTATTCCGTTACAGCCAGTTGTAATAGATGGGAGGCTCATGGAAAATGGATTAATTGCCGTGGATTTTGTTCTAATCGACATAGAACCACCGCTATAATAGCCAGCAGCCGCATCTTGATAACTACCAGGCTTTGTAACATTAGTATGCAGGTTCTCATATACGTCCTTAAGACCAAAGCCTTTTGCGGAAATAGAGGTGCTGCAAATGATTCCAAAAAGAATAGCTGCGACTTTAAGGGGCAATATGGCTTTGCGCCTTACCATGCTCATGACTTTTTTCGTATTGTTTGATACTTGCAAATGGCTCATTCGAATAACCTCCTAGCATGCTGATCTATTGCTTTAATGTTTTTGATTATTTGAATCTCGTTATTAATTCCTTTTGAGATTGGTATTATCTCCTTGCCGTCACTCTTTATAAGATAGAGTGTTGGCGCATCATTCTTTGGATTAAGGGCTGATAGCTTTCCATTCTCCGGGATGCCTTCTATACCTTCAAACTCAAGACCATCGTCGCTTGCGCTAAGTAATTGGAATCCGTAATTGTTTGCAAATTCTGATGCTATCTTGGCAAATGATTTGCAGTAAGGGCATCCTCTCTTGATTTGCAAGATCAATCCCCAGTCTTTGCTTAAATGCTTTAGCTTCTCTAAGATATCTTTGTCGTCTGCATCGTCGCGTAGTCTTCTGTGCAGGATATTAGGGTTGTTTTCCATATCAAACCCGCCATCAAGCATCCATGCAACCACTCGTCTCTCACCATATGCTCTTGATTTGCGCATCATTTCTCTCTCCAACCTAATTTCTTCAAGGAGGTTTTCTCTAGTTGGATTATCTAGCGCTTGCATGTGGGCTTTTTGGTGATCCTCTTGGAGCTTCTTGATGTTCCGCTCGTAACTTGGTATTTCTTTTTGCTGCTTCATATCTTCTGCGTTTTCTTTGCTCTTACTACTTTCTTCTTCTTTCTTTTTTTGTTCTAGAATTTGCTTTTCGCTATACCAGTTAAATCCCTCTAGTTTTTTTGGAGCAGCGCAGCTCTCTACTGATATGCAGATTGCTAATGCGCTAATTGCGAGTGCTGTTAATTTCTTTTTGTTAAAATCCATGGTAATCCCTAAGAGTTCTTAAACTGATAATAGGAGGTCTGTATTTGCCGTGTGTTGCAATGTAGCCTGCTGGGTAGTTTGCGGGGTTGTCGAAAAAGCTATTTAGAATATGACTTGGTATTGCGCCGTATTTGTTGCTATTGCCACCTGAGAGATTCTTTGTTGCACCAGTTCCATGAAGCGGAAAAGAATTGCAATTGTTTCTAAGAAAGTGTGCAGCTGGATGCCAGCTCATGCCACTCCCTTGATCTACACAAGGAAGGTTGTTGATATCTTGCAGCATTTTTTGGGTATCGTATATGCTGTTGCCTGCAAATATACCTACAATCCTTGCCTCTTCCCGAGCTCTCGCCTCAACTTGTCTTTGAGCCGCTAGCCTTTGCGCCGCTAGAGTTCTCTGTCTTTGCTCCTCTACTAGCCTTGCCTGTCTTTGTATTTCCGCTAATCTTATCTGCTCCCTTTTCTTTCTTTCAAGCTCTTCTGCCCTTAGCCTTTCCTCCTCTTCTTTGAGTCTTTTCTTGGTTTCTCTTTTTTCTCTGGTGTTGATCTCCATATGATCCTTCTGAGCTTGTGGCACTTGGTTGTAAGCAAGGGTTGGCATTTGTTTGTTTGGTTTTACCTTGGCAAGTAAATCATCAAACAACTCCTCCATATCAAACTTGGTAAAATCTGTTCGCTTTAGCTCATCAAGTGTTAGTGGACGGCAATCAGGCGCTTCTGCTGATCCCCAGGATATACCAAGTTGCTTCCTTCCCTCCTGGTGGAATATCCTAGCAAGCTTTGAGCTAAAGCAGCAAAAGCTTGTTTTCTTCTCTAGGCATTTGCCAAACACTGGATCTCTTGAGGAGCAGTAAGTTCCTACCTGGTGACACAAGCCTCTATCTCTTTTTAGAGCAAGTCCTTTTTCTTCTCCGCTGCACTGACACAGATTAGCATTCTTGCCCCAGCCCTTCATCGAAGAGCAGCAATCTATGATACTAAGTATAATCTTCTTGCAGGAGTCGCTCTCGCCTGGGAATACTGTAATTGGGTTTTTACACGAGCCGTTTGGCTCTTTTGTGCAATCCTTATGAGCTTCTTTTGTGGCAGCTAGATATGCAACGTTTGCAAGGTCTTTGTTCTCCTCAATGACTGGAGTATGACAATTACCACCTAAACAGTAGATAGAAGAATCCGCTAGTGAATAATTGAGTCTTTTTTTCTTTCCACCACACAGATATTCCCTCTCCCATTTAAGGCAAATACTTCCGAGTTGTTCCATGCATATCGAGTTTTTAAGCTGGCATCCTTTTCTGGTTAAATGGAGGCAGCCATCTCTTGGCTCAGAGCTGCATTTAAAGGTGACCTTCTCATACCAACATGGGCGGGTGATATCATATTTGTCATGGAATTGCTTCACTCCGCTCTTGACGCATACCCTATCTGCTTCGTAGCATTGATGGGATTCTACTAGCTTCTCCATATCCTCCGTTGCTACTTGCCAGTACTCATCGTCCTCTACCATCTTGTGCATGGTATCCTGCCACTTAAAATCATAACCAAACTCATACTCATCCCATACAACCCTCCATCTTGGATATCCCCACTGAATATCCCCTATTCCTCGACCGCTTCCTGGAAACCTCACATCCTCACCTATATGATCTATTTCAGTCTGCTCTACGTTCTCCGCTATATATCTACGTGCATCGGCTATAATCAGTTCTGGGTTATCCTTCCAAGGAGAGTCACGCTGCAACTCTTCTCCTACATTCACTTGATAAGGAGTGACATGCCACCCCCACCTTCCTTCTTTCCACCTAATAGCATATCCCCAGTTCATTTTTTCATTATGGAGCATGCTACCCTTTAACCGGATGGTTCTTGGCTCGCTTTTTTGCTCTGATAGATACTCTTCTTCATGTGACTCAAGAACCAGCTCTCTGCCGATATCTACTTCAAACTCTACGCCATCTAAGCACTTCTTCTTAACAGGAGCTGATTCATGTGACTCATTACTTGAAAGAGAGCCTCCACCTGTTTTGCTCATGGGATCTGCGCATATATCGATAGAGTCCTTCAGATACTGGTTGTTTGAATTAATCTGATACTGCTCCTTGGCATCTATCTTCTTCTCCTCTGCTTTTTGCAAAAACTTACCTTTGTCACTGTTTCGCAAGCTTTCTGTTCCTCCATTGAACAATCCATCGTCGCTCAAACTCTGTAAGTGAGTTGTATCCTCGTCTTTTTTTAGGAAGTTTTCGTATTTTGTAGGGTTTCCAAGCCTTGTAGCATTTTTGTAGTTCTCTCGTTTGGCAAAACCTTCTGACACGCTTGCTATAACCGTGCCGTTTGCCACAAAGCACAAGAGCATCGTAGCAAGAGCTGGTTTTAATAAATGAGAGATGCGTAGGTTCATGATGCTTCTGCTTAACTGCTTAAGTTTGAATCGTTTTCATCATCTAGCTTGCCAAGGCACTGACTCCCCAGCTCCTCTTGCCTATCTATTATTTCTAGACTTGCAAAATCATTAATCAGATTTGAACCAGCTAGAGTATTATTATTTTGCTCCTTCTCTTTTTTTGATTTTGTTTCTACTTTAGGCTTTAAATCCTCTTCGCTTTTTTTAGATTCTTCTTGGTAGCTTTGCTGGCTTGATGGGTTGTTAGTTGTTTTAGTATTGCCAGCAGCAAATCCTTGGTAAGTAGGTGGGTGCATCCCCATGTTACTGAGGAAGCTCTGCGCTCTTGCAAAGCCTTCTTGATGGACGGGGTTATTCATCCCTGGTAAGAAACTAGCATATTGATTTTGATACATATTTTGCTGCTCCTGCATTTGCTGATAAAAGCTTGGCATATACTGGTTGCTTTGCTTTATGGCGTCCATTGCCATTTGCATGCTCATTTGCTGGTGTTGGGCAAGTTTTTCTGGGTTATTTAGCAGTTCATTGATTCTTTGGTTTGCCTCTGGCATAGGGTAGTTGAACTGGTTCTGCGAATGCTCCTCTTGATGAGAGGTATTTTGATCGCTTGGGTTCTGGCTAAGTAGTTTAGGGTTTGCTGCAATTATAAAGTACTTATCTTCTACTTTTGATGCAGCATGAGCTCCAAATTGTTGTAATGTTTGGGTGTAAAGCATAGATTGTAATGAATCTTGTGGTCTTTCAATTTCACTTAGCATATCTACTGGTAAGTTATACTTATTTGCAACTTCTTCTCTAGTTAGACCGCCCGCTATAAAGGATTTATCTCCTGCGTGTAAATCCAGCCTATCGTATTTATTTGTAAGGGCTGTATTTATAATCCCTAGCTCAGAAGTGGTATAATTTCTGACGTAATCCCCCTCTAAGCCCATTCCCTTATAAACATGATTTACAAAATGAGCGCAGTTGTTGAACACAAATCCATATGTTTGTGATGGAACTTGCTTGCCTATGTATGGCTCATATTCATTTAGTAATATTATTCCTTCAAAATATTGCTCCTCTGTTATCTCTATTGATTTTGAATGAAGTATTTTATCATTTGGGTTCTGTATTTCGTATTCCCTTGCAAGCTCTAGTCTCTCGCTACCATGTACATGATATTCTCCATATGTATTATACGTGTTTATAGGGCGCATTAAGTTGAAGTCTATTCCAGACAAAATGCCGTATATTAGGTTATCTTCTCCATTTGTTACCTCTAAATATACGTGCCCCGGAGACCTTTCATCTTTATGCAATTGATCGCTCTCTCTTTTAAGTCCAGTGTCGTGGTGAATTATTAATTGGTACATAATGTTTTCTCTCTTTTAGTTGTTAAAATATATTCCATGAAAGTACGTATAAGAACATCGCCCCTCCGCTATAAAACAAAGCGCTCCAACAGAGGCTCAGGAAGATGCCTAGTAGCTTTAGGTTTTTTCTTATTGGCTTAACGAGTAAGTGATAGATCGATGGTAAAAACAAAAATGAAGCAAGGAGTCCGCCGAGAAAACCACTTGCATCTGATGCGTACCAACGGGCTAGTGTTGATGCTCCAAACGGCAAGAAGGGCAAGAGATATAGGTGTTCCCATCCAAAAAACAACATTAGGCTTAAGTGACCAGAGATGAAGAACCAAAGACTTGCTGCAATAAATCTCCACATCGATATCTTTTTAAAATCCGTATTCTTGCAAAAGAAATAGGTCGCTAAAAGGGATGCTACTATCCAGATGCATAGGGGCGCTGTAATCATGACCATACCTCTTTTTTACCTTCCCTTTTTCCTATAATCTCAAGAGCTTTTCTGATCTCTATATGACCTTTTATTTTCTTGACGCTTCCTTTTTCTACTACTGCAATTGTTGGTACTTCTTTGACGCTAAGCAGCTCAAATAGATTTGGGTCGATCTCTACATTGATTTTGGCTCTTTCCATTTTTGCTTTTGTATTTGCAAATCTGTTATTACTGCCATCATCCTCTTTGACAAGACCATTCATGATGAGTTTTGCTTTGTGCTTTTGAGCTTCTTTAAAGTAAGAGTGAAGTGATGCATCATTCATAGAGAATGATACAAATACATATATCCCATCCTCTATTTGGATTTCTGGGTTCTGGAGATTTCTGATGTTTTGATTTGCATATGTGTTTTGCATGCAGAAAAGAGTCGTGATGCAGGCAAATACTGCTAGTGCTTTTCTTGTTAACTTCATGATATTTTGCATTTTCTTGTATTCTTTTTTATTTTCTTTGTTTTCTTTGTTTTCTTTATTCTTGTTTTTGTTTTTAATTTTGCTTTTATTTTCCTTCTTACCTCCCATTCTAAAAAAGGCAGCAATCCCTCTTTCTCCATATCAGAAAGCCGAAATCCTCTCCCCATATTGGAAACTCCCGCCCCATTTGCCATAAGACTTCTGTTTGACCAATACGCTTGCATGAGAACATCTCAGGTATCGGATATGTCATCTGCATGCGGTACTGGCTTTTCTTAATTATTGGCATTGGGTATTTACCGCAAAGCCCTGGCGCTCCGTAATACCCCCAAAGCATTAACTCCCTATGCATCTTTGCCATGAACTTTGAAGTAGATAGAAGCGCAGCCCCTACCCCGCCATTATGGTATGATATGTTTCCTGTAAACGGATATACGCTGCCCTGGCATCCGCTGCACCAGAACATTAGGTTGTTTGATAATCCAACGCTTGATACTAGGCAGTCTGCAGTGCATGCTGCAATTGCTATAGGGTTTGCAAATAGCAAGGCTTCTGGGTTTAATATACTTGATTTGATATCATCTCCCCACATAGGATCAAACTCTGTAAGATATGCAATATCAACTGAGGTCATCTCTAGGCATACAAAGTCAAGTAGTAGTTCCAGCCAATATATAACTGGATATATATACCAATGAACATGCCAGAATGATCCTTCTCCATCATCCTTGTATCCCATTTGTGGGCTTGCTCCAAAAGGAATACCTCCAAGGCTCACCATGCACATTGGTGACTTTGTAACATCAACTAATCGGACTGGTTCCCAGAATCCTACTGGTATTCCTGGCACTGGCAGCGGGAAACCTAATCTTGGACATGCGCATACCGGAAGAGGAGGAAGCGGTAGCTCTGGTGCTAATGTATCTATATCACCAGGCGTTACAGGCATACCCGCAACAGAAATCGGAAACAAACAACTCCAGCAAACATCTGTTATAGGGTTTACCATCCTTCCTGTGCAGCCTACAATGGCAAAACTAGGGCTTGAGTAGAAGTTGATCAGTATTAATACTGCTAGTTGCAGTAGCTTGTATTTGGATTTGGATTTGTATTTGGTGGGATTGCTCATATCCGCACCTCACTTATAAGGAGCTTAGTGCCATCCTGCTCTATTGTTGCTGGAACTGATTCTATTTTGAACTTAGCGCAGAGTATTCCCCCTTGGTCAAAATACACTCTGCGGTCTATATTCTTTGCAAGCTCTAGCGGTGCGCCTTTTGTAAGTGTTATCTTGCCTCTTTGTTTTTTTGCCCAGGCAACTTGCTCATCATCATCTCCGTCAATGAATATAAGCGGCTCTCCCCATGATATGGTATCTAGCGCATTTACAGTTGTTCCAGCTTGTACTATTAGATTGCCCCTGCCGTCTGTAATATCCTCTTCTTGCCTATAGGTGGGGTCGTAAGTCCAGCTTCTGTTTTCCCTTGCTCTTTTGATATTTGATACGGGGTTTGGGCGAAGTATTTTTTCTTTTACTTTTTTTGTGAACTCATTTTGGAGTTTTTCAAGACTACCATCTTCTTTAGCTATGCGGAGCTTTCTCATGATTTCAACTAGGAGTGATTCCTCCTCAATGGGAAAGACATTGCCTCTTGTTCCAAAGTCTTGTATTACTGGAGATGGCTTTGTCTGTATCGCCTTGTCACCCTTGGCATCACAGGCAGAGCTTGTTGCTGCTGTTACTGTTGCTGTCATTGCAATTGCGATAACGAAGAAGATAGAAGCTCTCACTACAGCTGACCCCTTTCTTCTAGCACGCAGTTAATAGCTTCTTTTAAGCTCTTGCCATTTGCCCTATGGTCTGCCAGCATTTGTTTGTCAGTAGAATTGGTTGACATCATGAGCAGCGTGAATGGATCTAGTCTCAGCTGGCATATATCTCCGTTAACTCCTCCGCCCCAGAGCGTAAATTCGCTATACTCTCCTTTTTTGGATTCAACTGACTGCATCCTGCGAAGAAGTGCATCGCTACTCACGTAATCTTTGAATATTGGAATAGATCGCATTTTGCTCAAAGTTTCTGGCTTTTGGTTCATGATGATTTTAAATGATGCTCCCTCAAATATACTCTCGGCCTTTTCGCCTTGGGTTGTAAAATCCGTGATTAGCTGAGTAGCTACAATAACGCTTGCATTATATTTTCTAACGGTACGTGACACCTCATCTACAAACTCAAGAGCAAGTGGACTCTTTAATGTTTTTTTCATCTCATCAAACACAAGAAGGTTTGGTTTGTCGGTTCTCCCCTTTGCCATTGTGTTGTTAATGTGGGTGGTCATTATCTGTATTACCACCGCCATTAAATCCTTAGAATTGCGCATGTGATCAGTTTCTATGACCACTATGTCCGCATCTAGCGTTACTTCTGCTTTTCCTTTGAAGAAACCACCATATGCGCCCTCGCTTGTGTAATTAAAGAGCATGCGACCTAGGTTCTTTGCGGTCTCCGTTTCATGATTAAGTAGCCAATCCGCTATATCATCAATCTCCGTCTTGGTTTGTTTTTGATTCCACACCTCCCTAAGCGCTTGTGATAGAAAAGATTGCTGTAAGTCACTTGTTCCCTCTTTAGGAGCTGCCATTGTTGAAAGCGTAATTGGGAAGTATGCCAAGAAGTCAGCCCTTGCCTCGGTTGACACCCTGTCTGTTCCAGTCGGAACATTCGAGAACGGATTAATAGATATAGGTCTACTTGGATCGCAATCTATATGATTTCCATTCAACTCTTTGCATATTTTTTTAAAGCTTTTCCCGTGATCTAGAACAAAGACCTTTCCACCGAGTCCAAGTGTGGATAGCATTATCTCTTCCATTAAAACGGATTTACCACTGCCTGAAATTCCTCCAATACACATATTGTAGTTCTCAAGACCTCCCCCAGTTCCACCCGATAAATGAGGAACAAGCTCGCTGCCAAACTGAGAGAAGTATTTTAGCTGCCCACGTCTTCCGGTAAGCAAGAGACCTGGAGCGTTTAAGTCTCCCTTGTACTCACCAACGATCGGAAGAAGAGCCTTGATCTCACTAGAAACTGTTAGCTTGCCAAAGTTCATTTTAGACAGAGCAACTCCAACTCCTGTTTGCTCCTTGCTGAATCCTCCGTCTGCTCCTTCTACAAACATCATAGGAAGAGATGCTAGCATGAAGGATAGGTGATTGTATTTTGTAGGGGCAAATCTCCAGCCACTTCTGCGCATGAATGATGCGTAGCTTTTTGCTACTTGCTTCACCTTCTCTTTTTTTCCTTTAAAGATGATATTGCTATGGATCTGCACTACTCTATCTCCGCCCTGAATAGAAGATACTGCTGCGTTCATATCTTCTCCTTCTTCTTGTAGGTCAGGAAAGAACTTACCAAGACCTGATCTAATGTTTTTTCCTATAGCCTCTCTCTTGGTAAAAGCTGAGAGCTTCGATGCTGATTGGTTCTTTAGGATATGTATGCATGTATGAATCATGTAATCAGATGCTATATATTCTCCTCGCCTTGCTTCATTCCCGAGAAACAGATCCATTAGTGATAGATTCCAGTTTGATGGTCTACCACTTGCCTCAAGGCATATGAATGACTCATCACCTTTGCTTGATTCAACATGAACTATGTCATCATCCTCAAATATAGAAAAGTCTGATTGTAGTATTTGCGAGGATATGCTTTGCATTGGATTAACCTCCACTCCAAGTGAGTTATCACTCCCCCAGAGTTTGCGAAGGATTGATAGTAGTAGGTGATCATCAACAGAGTCGCAGAACAATCCAATTGCAGAGAGTGTTGCCTTTAGCGATTCTATCATATGTTCTACAGAGAGCGGTGATTCGCTTAAATCTGGAATAGTCACTGAGATTAATATGTGAGAGTCCTTGATTAGACCATCCTCTAGCGCTTTCTTCTTTAGAAAGTTAGAACGTTTAAGAGCCATTTCTTTGTACACTTCTCCGCATCTCTCGTTGCTCCAACGATTGAGTAAGAAGCTAATGTCACTACTTGCCGTCATTAGCACCTGCAAGGTGCTACCATCTGGTAGATTCTCAGAACTTGCAATATAATCTGCAAGCTCCCCTTGAGCGGTTATTGATGCCCCGGCTAGGGGATTTGCAATTAGTACGAAGCCAAGAGAATTGCGGTTAAAGAATATACCAGTCTCCTTGTCATATGACTCATATACAAAGTGTGGTGCTAGTCTTTCCCTTTGAAAGTCTTTGTGTATTTCCTTAGCGAGCATTGCTTATCTCCTTTAATGTTGTGTTAATTGCCTCTACTTGATCTGCGCCCCTTTCTTCTAGCACGCTATTGATGGCTTCTTTTAGGCTCTTGCCGCTTGCCCTATGATCTGCCAGCATCTGCTTGTCAGTTCCATTTGTACTCATCAATAGCAAGGTAAATGGATCTAATCTTAGCTGACATATATCGCCATTTATTTCCGCTTGCCAGATTGTAAATTCTGCATACTTTTCTCTTGCCCATTCGGATTCGATTGATTTTAGTGTCTTGAGTTTTGCATCTGTATCAACGTAATTTTTAAGAAGCGGACATGAGCGCATGTTGTTTAGAGCCTCCTCCGTTTGCTTCATGATTATTTTAAATTCAGATATCTTGAAAATACCCTTGAGGTTATATTTCTCACCTGTAAAATCTGTAATTAGATAGCTACTTACAATGACACTTGTCTTATATCTTCTGCTGATTCTTGTAAAATCCTCTATAGCTCCAGTAGTACCAGGGCTTTGCACGAGTTCTGTAATATTGTCATAGATGAGTAAGGTTTGATCTTTAGGCTCAGTTTCTACAAGAAACAGCTCTATGCTAAGGGTCATGGATTGTATGATAATATCCATTAGCTCCTGATGATCCCGAAGATGATACATATCAACGACAATTATCTTGGAATTTAGATTCAGCGCTGATTCTCCAGAGAGTAGCTTTCTATATTCACCACCCTTTAAACAAGCTGATAATTTCTTGCCCGCTCCCCTTGCCTCTCTGTCCTTGTGATCAAGCAAGAATCTTTCTATATCATCTATTCCTGCATTCTCTTTTTTGGACTCTAAAACATCACAAATAGCTTCTTCTATGTAGGTCTTTTGTATGTCGTTTAGACCCTCTTTCCCCATCATAGTAGCTAGAATAGCTTTGAAGCCATTTGTTATGATGTCTGCTCCCTCTCTTGCTGCCCCGCCCGCTCCAGTTGGAGCATTAGAAAATGGATTAATAGATATAGGATTATCTGGATCTATCTTTACAATTTCTCCTTCTAGAAAATCACAGAAATCCGTATAGCTGCCACCTGAGTCAAAAACGAAAGCTCTACCGCCTGATCCAAGGGATGAGAGTATCATATCTTTTGTAACCACTCCTTTACCGCTTCCAGCTACTCCTGCAATACAAATGTTATTATTGTTAAACACGGCAGCATCCTCCTTTGTTGGTTTTTGTCTTCGTTTTGCCTTTAGTTCTGGCGTTCATTCGAGCTTTTCTTTTTTTTAGCTTCTCCTGCTTTGTTTTTCTGATTGATTCAAGCCTCTCATCCTCTTCGAGCTTTTCTTGTAGGTTCTCTTTGAATCTCTCGGACTGAGTACCAAATCGCCCCTCATCTGCCATCTTTGATACCTCATACAAGGATCTGCATTTAAGACCCTCTTCAATAGGGCAATCAAAGTCGCTCTTATACGGCCATATCTTAGCGCATCCGCTAGTTGTGATTGCTATTAGTATTAATGATGCTGTGTTCTTAAAAATCATGTTTTCATTCTCATTATTTTTGTTACTCGCTTTGCAGCTTAGGGCTTATTACATTATTTTCTCTAAAAGGTGTATGTAGTTCGCAGAACGAACCTTTGTCATGAACCAATACGTCGCCACCAGAGACGAGAAGAAAATTATTTTTGAATATGTAAACATTGCCTATCGCCTTAATGGGGCGATAACCATGTTCGTGCAATTCGGTTTGCACGCTCTCAAATGAGCCTTTGTATTTTCTAATCCATTTTTGAGAAGTATCTCTAATTAACAAAAACATATTTACACACATGGCAATCGAGGCAATGGCAAGCGATGAAAAGGTCATAAGTTTAGCAGCAAAAGGCATATAGCTAATACCTAGCAACTCATTGGTTACAAGGCAGACCAAAATAATCAAAAAGCAGATTGTTGCTCTTGTCTCGCTCTTTGCACGAGCAGCAAAGTACTCTATGGGTTTTTTTGTTTGTTTTTTTGCTTCATTTTTTCTTGCTCCTCAGTCATTTTAAAAATTACCTCCATTCCTTGCGTCTCTATCCATTCCTTGATTCATTTGCGATATTGCGTCTTTGAAGGAATCACCGCCATGTTTTGAATATCTGTCAAATCTAGGGTCATTCTTCTTTTCTTCCTTTTTTGAATTGTTGCTTGCGAAGCTACTGCTTTGCCCGCTTACATGCTCCCCGACTAAATCAACACCGTTTTGAAAGATCACATCTACTTCTCTACCAGAGGCTATTGCTATCTGAGGAGACATTGCGTTGAATCTATCCATTACAAAATCTGCCATCTTTGAGAAGGCATCACCTGTTCCATTTGCTATGCTTCCTTTTAATGCATTACTGTTTGTTAGAGCGTTTTGCTGACCTGATAATGGTGATATTGGAAATACTGAGCTTGTTGATTGGTTCTTTAGGAACTGAGACATCCCTCCAAGTACTCCGTTTAACATAGCCATGCGAAGTAGGTCAGAGGATTTGTCTACAACATGACCTTTGATACCGTTTCTTCCGTCCTCACCAACAATCCAGCCTTGAACGCTTCTCTCGATGATCTCTCCCTTGTCGTTCTCAAGGCTAAGTGTTTGTAATCTGCATCTAGCACGCTCACTAGATAAATCACCGGAGCAATCACCTATTAATATTGCTTCCTTTATTTGGTTTGTCCGTTTGCCTTTTGAGAATATCCCAGCGTCAGTAAGCCTCAGCATTATAGGCTCTGGATTAGATGTAGAGTTAGTACCAGTACCAACGACAACTCCAGTTAAGAGCACCGCTCTTGCAAAAGAGCCTGATGTTACGTATTTCTTGTGGTTTTTCTTGTTGCCATAGTCTTTTGTATATACTCCTATTGTTTTTAAAGGGGAGTGGTTTTGATTTATTTGAGATGCGCTTTGTTCCTGGCTAAGTCTGATATTCGTATCCAGCTTTTGCGCATCTATCTCTTCTTGTTGTTTTCTGATTGTTTCTTTTAATGATTCAATTTGAGAACCAAACTCTATAAGTTTTAGATTTGACTCAGAGCTAATTGCTTTAATGCTGTTTTCTAGATCACTTTTGCTCGCCTTAACTCCATCCTCTACCCTAGAAGTCCATACATCTCTTGGATCAACAGACTCTTTAATTCCGACTAAGCCGCTCTGGTCGCTCTCTTCCTTCGAGAAAGGAATGGTAGACTGAGTTAATATATGGGGTTTAACGCTCTCCCCCTCATTTGATGAGAACAAATTAGAGAAAAAGAATATAAGCGCTAAAGCTATCCCTAAAAAGATGAAAGCCATTCTTGGGTTTGCTTTAGCTCTTTGAATAGTGGTTGATAGCTTCTGCTTTAAATCTTCGGCATCTATCCTCCCCTTTTGTAGTTTGGGGCTTTGCTCTTGACTGGTTTCTATGCTCATATTCTTTTGTATTTGTGTTTGTGTTTCTCTTTAATCTCGATCTGGACTTAAGGATTGATTTTGTTTGCGGAGTAACTTACTAGAATCCAAGCTTCATCCCGCCATTAATCCACTCAAGAACAATCGCAAGGGTCGCAACCGCTCCAACTACCTTCAAACCAAATTCAACGCTTCCTTTGTATGCAGCTGTAGCAATTCCTCCAATTGAGGTTATAGATAGAAATGCATTCTTTAGCTTTCCGTTGGCTAATGTGTCTACTTTTCCCGCTGTCTCCTCTAGGGTTAAAGCTCCAGCAAGTGCTATTTCTGGAAAAATGCAGAAAGCCATAAGCACTCCAAACGATAACCATGCCAATGGCTCTATATTTGATAGGGGGTTGTTCCTGGCTTGTGTTTGTACTTGAGATTGCATTTGAGTTCGTGTTTTGCTTAGTGCTTGTATCTTTTTGTTTGTATTGAAGTTCATGGTTTTTCTCATAATTGTTTTTTAATTAATTTAATTGGTTGTTTGATTGGGTTTGATGAGCTTTACAGGCTCTGGATTTTTCTCATGGAATTTGAGGCAAATATCCTGAACCGTTCCATCCTCACCAGTGATGGTCACATACAGCTTTTCTCTTGGTGTAGAACCTGCTGAATCCGTGTCTTCTGAATTTGGCGCAATGATTAGATACCCTTGATTGTGTATCTGAATAGCAACTTCTTCCTGCGGATATACAAAGACATCCGTTATTCTCTCATCCTCAATAGAGAATCTGGTATATCCTTTATTTGAAATCGCTACTTCTATTGACATACTCTCATCTAGTTCGTAGTGATTTCTTCTCTTTATTTTAGTTTTATTCGTTTCTGCCTGGGCGTCATCTAATTCGCCCAGCAGAAAGCTAAACTCTTTGTCCTCACGCTCTGGAGCTTTTGATAACTGCATCTCTGATGCTTCAAATCCAGCCTTGCCTATTAAGCGCTTGGCAGGAATGCGTTTTATTGAGCAACCACTAAGTATAGTTGCTGCAATTATAGTTGCTGCAAGTGGCTTTAGTTTTGACCTTAAAGCGGTTATTGGTGTTCTCATGTTTCTGTTCTTTTTATTTTAATTTTGGTGTGATTTGAGCTTGTATTCATTTGTCTATTTAACGCCCTTGGTTTTTTCTGTATCTTTTATCTCTTCCTCTATCTTGGTAAGTAGCACAAGGCCACGTATACCCTCCTTGTAAAAAATGAGATATGACTTCTCTAGGGATATCTTCTCCCCAGAGTCCCCAAACCAATAATGGAGTGTGCCATTAACTCTTGCTCCTCCAGGGATTGAGTTAGCATCCTTGATGAAGAACACAGAGCTTGCTCTATTGCCTTGTATGAAGGAGAGTTGATTACTGAAGAACTTTGTAAGCTCACTACTTCCATCGCTGATCTTGCGTATCCCAGCATGCTGAGCTTCAACATCCTCGGGTGAGGTTGTAAATAGTTCTCTTGCTATATAGCTAGCCCAGTTCTGCAAATATGATGGGTATAGTTTTTGATTAGATACCTCCATTCTGCGGTCAGTATCATTACACGGTATGAGAATCCTTTTCTCCTCACGTGATGTGCATGCGTATCCCAGCATTAGACAAAGGAGGCTCAAAAGAACAACAGCAGCAAGTAGCCATTTGTTGTAGCGCATTACCTCTGATAATGAGGATGTTTTCCATTTGTGGTTCATCGCCCTACCCTCCTCTTGCCAAGTAGCCTCGGATGAGAGCTGGGCGCTAGAATAAAGCCTTTAGCAACAAGGAAGCTCCTTAGTTTGAAGTTCTGTGATAGGCGTTTGTATTTCTTGAACAAATAGCAAAGAACAACACCGCCTATCATGCATAAGAATCCGTATTTAATTGCTCCGTTATTTAAGAGCCAAAGACCACCGAATATACTAGGTAATGTTACTCCCCACTCGTCGGGAGTAAGACCGAGATACTTCAATGGTCGTGACATAGACCAGAATAGTCTTTGGTTGGAATTATGTTGGTTCATAGTTACTTGTTTTTAGTTGTCGTTTTCTTTGTTTTGATATGATTTTTTAATAATTAGTTCATAGCAGCTTAGTCAATATCAAATTGCAGCCTAAATTGGGCAAATTCCAAAGAGTTTAGGTGACTGTATTCCGCTAACCTCTTTTTAATATCTGGACATTCGTGCAAGACACGACCCCACGGACTTAGAAGCGCTACCTTAGTTAACTCTTCCACTTTGACCTCTTGCGCATTTAGCTCATACTTGAAGCCTGGGTAGTTTTTAGAGTCTTCTTTTGCAACGCCCCCTGGTTTTTCGAGGTTTTCTTCGGCTTCTCTTTTTTTCGCCTCTTGCCTATTTTGAAAATCTTTGAAAGACTTCTCTCTAATCTTCGCACTTGGTAATTTGTGAATTAGAGCTGGGGTATATAATTGAGAGCTAGCGCTATATGCTTCGATTGCTGCTAATACCTCCCTGTCGCCTCCTGGTAATGAGAGATATGCTTTGATTCCATCTGCGCCTAGAGTGAGTAGTTTTTTACGCCCTGCCTTGCAAACTCGTCTCTAAACTTATCTCTAGGTAGACTCTGCCTTGTAAAGTGATTTGCAAATGCTCGGCGTCTTCCTTCGCTTTTTAAGAACTCCATTTCTACAAAAGAAGCGTGCCACTCTATTAGGGAGTATAACTTCTCTTGCTTCTCGCTATTCTTGATATAAGAATATTTCTGATCAATCGAGAGGAAGGCAAGGAATAATATGATTATCCCGAGTAGAAGATTGGTTACATTCATATTTTGAGCTTTAGGTTCTTTGTTGTTATTCATTAGTATTGCTCTCTACTTTTTTTGTTTATTGACTTTCATTGCGCTTATCGCATCTTTGTAGAATTTCTCAGGGACTAGATACACATTATCTCCGCTATCTAGGCATATCTTCTGTATGTGTTTCTCATCCAAGGCAAATGCTGATACTATTGTGCTGACATGTGCTATGAATTGAGGCTCGCCCCATTCTAGTAACTTGTATTCTTGCTCCGCAGTTTTATGCTCTTTGTTTGTTTTGTTATCTGTGGTCATATTAATTTCTCCTTTTTAGTTAAAATCTCTACTTAAGAGGCGTACGCACTGATTTGATTTTGTCATCAAGGCAAACTCCTCATTTTCCAATGAGGCTACAAGATGACAGTTTTGTCTTTGGTTTTTGCCATGTAGGTTTTGCAATATTTGGGCTTGCTTGCTCCCTTTTATTCTGATTCCCTCTAATTCGGAGTTCAAAGCGACCCCATCTATCTGGAAGATAATTTGAATATCGCAGTAATGCATGACTCTGCATATTATGTGCGCCTCTTCTTTTGATGGATCGAGATGGATAATGTAATTCTTGGGCTTGTTCTTCTTTGAAGAAGAGAGAACTAGAGCGCAGAACTTTTTTGCATCTATTTCCTTGAGTTTTATATCTTGCTTAAGTGAGGCGTTTTTTATCTCATCTAAGAGCGCGCTTGAGGCAGAACCAGAGCCTCCAATGATGCAGATATTGCCACTAGTTCTTATCTTTGCCCCGGCAGTTATTCCATCACGATCAAAGAGGTTAAGTTTAATGATAAATTGAGATTGGGGCGGGGGTGTATTTATGATGTTATATTTGCCAAGAGCTTTTGATTTGAAAATGGTAGGCTTTTCTTTAGAAACAATTTTTGTTTTTGCTTCCGCCAGTGGCTCTATATTTGCTATTTTTGAAAGGGGTGATGCAGGAGTAGCTGCATTCCCGTTTTTGTCATAAAGAGCATAACTATCTTCGCAAGTGGATCTCCGCCTGCTTATTGGCGTAAAGTCAGGCTTGCTCTTTAGTATGTTTTCTAGTATCTTCACTCTTAACCTCAAGGTGATTTAATTATTGCTTTGTTGTTGTGTTTTCCAGTGGATATCAAGGGTCTCAAGTCTTAATTATCCGCTGGAGCTACAACTAATTTATTAGCTCTTTATCTCTTTGTTTTTTCTTCTTTTTTCATTTCTTTAATTTTGTTCTATATTTTAGTTGCTTCAAAGCCTACATGACCCATATTTTTACTATCCGTATCATTGGGGTAGTCAAATAAGCTTATGTCATTAATTTTAAAACCATACTTAGGTAGTAGGCTCTCTAAATCAGGTATATCAAATACATGTAAGAACGGATTTACATATTCTTTGTGGTTTGGATTAATTTCCCACTGATTTTCTATTTCTCCTGCCCACTCTTTCCCCGCCTCCTTTTGCATTTTATACTTCTCTAGAAAGCCTTCTTTTATTGCAGAATGATAAGGGGTAACGCTTGTAAAATAAAACTTCCCCTCTTCTGCAAGAGACTTGTGGATTTTTTTTAAAGCAAAATCAACCTCTTCCCCTTTTAAAAAATGCATTATTCTAGATGCAAGGATTGAGCCTATTTTTTTATCTGAATAATCAAACCCTTCTGGAAACGTGCTATTCACTAAAAACAAATCCTCTCTTCTGTCAATTTTACTGTTTGCGCCAAGAGCCATTAGATGGTCTATACTGGCATCAAATGCTATAACTTTATTACCTTGTTCTAAGGCTTTGAGGGTAGTAAACCCATAAGCGCAACCAATATCAATTGAATATTTCACGTCTTTTGCCCTGTTTACAAACGATTCACTGTATTTGTCAAGATCTATTTTCATAAACCCCGTTTGGTTTAAAGTGGGTATCTCGTCTTTAACTTGATCTGGTATTTTTATTTTTTGAGCCTCCGAGAAATCTAGCATACTAGCTTTATATCCGTATTCCGTTAGGGCATGACTACCAAAACTACTGGTCACTTTTAAACCTTTTATTTGTTTATAGCTTTATCATACACCCTTAAAAACATTAGACAATGGGGGAAAAACCCGCATGAATGTAAAAATTTCTTTAATGTTTTTGTAATACGTACATTTCTAATTAACTACTTTTTGTTAACTTTTTAAGTTTTACTAGATGCACAGATAGCGCTGCTGATAAGCATATTACAGATATATATCCACCTAATATATATTCTGGATGGTTGTATCCCCCTGTTATATAGTTAGCTACCATAGGCACTGTGCCACCTATGCACCCCATTCCTATACTATAGAAAAATGACATGCAGCTCATCCTTGTCTTTGCTTCAAATATCTCTGCACTATATATATTTATACCACCTATCATCGCAGAAGCTGCCAACGTATAAAGAATAGAGAAAATAGATATTGCAACATCTCCAGATGCAAAACTTATTAGGTTAACAAAAAAGAAACCAGTAACTGCCATAGCAACAGAGGTAAAAATCAAATAATTTTTTCTATTAAATTGATCTGAGATATACCCCGAAAAAGGTAAAGTAAAAAACATTACAAAGCTAACAAGCAGTGAAACATATTTGTAATCTTGATCTGCTCTTATAATACTTAAGTGACTCGACAAAAATACAGACCCAAAAAAGAAGCTTGTTCCATTAGCAGCCGCCACTAGCATTGTAGACAGGCTCTCGAGCTTTTGAGTTTTAAAGCCTTCAAGCAAAGGTATTCCTTTAGATCGCTTTATTTTTGAAAACTCTTTAGTATCTTCTAACCTTTTCCTGATAAAAAAGCCTACTATAGCTAAGCAAAAACCAAACAAAAAGGCTAGTCTCCAGCTGTAGTCCGGCAAGCTCTCATTTTGCAATATTTTACTTGCAAGGCTTGCAAGCATTACACCGCATGCCCCTCCTGCTGCAAGTATTCCTATAGATAGGCCTCTATACCGCTTTTCTGTATGCTCCATCGTAAATACAATTGCTCCCGTAAACTCCCCTCCTACGCTTATTCCCTGTGTCACTCTTACTAATACTATTATGTAGCAAGAAGCAATTCCAATGGCTTCGTACGTGGGTAACAAGCACATCGTTAGAGAGCATATACCCATTAAGGAAACGCTCGTGACTAGAGCTTTTTTTCTTCCTAAGGTATCCCCTATATATCCAAAAATTAGCGACCCAATTGGT
The DNA here is from genome assembly GCA_028372485.1 of Rickettsiaceae bacterium. Taxonomy (GTDB): domain Bacteria; phylum Pseudomonadota; class Alphaproteobacteria; order Rickettsiales; family Rickettsiaceae; genus Megaera_A. Next base: position 24,227 of record JAOMYS010000002.1, read on the forward strand.
CTAAACAAAAATCCTATAGCAAAAAAAATATAGGTGACTAGTAGAGCAGTCTCTTTGCTTAAGAACGACAGATAGTTTTCGTGCAATGATTTGGATAAAAATCCAAATATCACGAAATCATAGATTTCTAATGTATTTGCTAAAAAACAGGAGGCTACTACTTGTTTTGTTTGTGATTTTTTCATACTAAGTTCCTATCAAAAATAGTTGCTACTTGACTCGATTGAGCGAATTTTAAAAGATCGTCCTTGGATTGAGCGCATAACTTTTGTCTAAGGCTAGAAATATGCTTTTCAACTGTTTTTATGGATATACCTAGATCCTCTGACAGCCCCTTGTTGGAAATGGAATATTTCAACGACTTTAGCATCTTAAACTCTACGTTTGTTAGATACACTTCTCCCCCTGAGGTAAAAACCCTTACACTCTTGGGATAGCGTTTTGATTTTATGTTATCATCAAACAACTCTTGTTTAACAGCTTCGTCTAATACAAATTCATAATTGTCGTACAATTCTATCTCCTTAGCGATTGCGCTTAGGTTATTTAGTATTTTGTTGATATGACGCTCTACGTTATGCATGTTGTTGAATATCAAATCTTTTTTTTCACCCATAAAAGATTCAAATATAAAAAATAAACTGTCTATTCGCTCATTTTGGAATTTGTACATCCCTAGACTATTTTCCATTTTCATTGATTTTAAACATTCTATATATTCTGAATGCTCGTGATCGCTTGACCTAGAAACATAAAAAATATTTTCTTTTTTAAGGTTCAGTAATTCGTCGCTTAAAAATGGCTTCATTATGTCGTAGAACCCTTGATCTCTTTTGTTTTCGTACCAAGAGTCATTCGTAGGGAGACCGTAACTTCTTCCATCTTTTAAGAAGTATCTATAACCTATATTATCAACCCCATATTGCCTCAAAGACCCCACTTCCTGCATTAGTATTTTTCTTAATTTAATTGCTGAACTTTCCATCTTACAACACCATATATTAACTAAACTGCAACATAATAACATTTATTAACCTTTTAATCCACTCTTCTTTTAAGGGGTAAGTATAGGGTTTTTGTTATTTCCTAACTTAGAGTAAAATCTGATCCACATTTTTTGTGTATAACTATGTGGGATAGTTTGCTGTATGTATTTTATCTCTTTGTATTCAGTTAGATTCATCATTATTTGTTACCTCCATATTTGATTTCTTCTAACCTCAAGCCATTCATACTAGCTGCTTTTTCTATGTAACTTTGGTAGTTATTTTCTATCCAGTCTCTTATGAACCTAGTTGGTGCTTGGAGATTAATGGTTTTGTTTTGATCATCTATTTCTGGTTTTAGTTTAGACGTCCATGATTCATCAAGAGCGTTACCTTTATCTCCGAAGAAGCTAGCAAAGGATTCTCTTATTTTGCCCCAAGCTCCTTGTCTTGTTGATGCATTCTCTGTAGAGTTGGTAGCTGGTGAGTGTAATAGATTTTGTATTTCACCTTCCTTCTTTTTGCACTCACTAGAATTTGATAGTTGTCGCTTCCCCTCTAGCACGACAAACTCTAGCGATTCTATTTGAGGATATTGGTTGTTTGTATTTGCCGCGTTTGCATCTTCGCCTTTGCTTGTGCCTGGGTTTGTATCCGATCCTTGATTCTTGTTATCTATTTTCTCATGAGTTGCTTGTATTTGGCTTAGAATCAATTCCTTGTCTGAGTTTGAGAGTGGTACATCGTTGTTTAATGTTATTACCGC
>JAOMYS010000020.1 GCA_028372485.1 Rickettsiaceae bacterium
ATATCTACGTCGTGCATCTCTTTTCTATACCTAGCAATTAGCAATTTAGAGAAAAATTTGGCGTAATGAGTTTTGTCATTATACTTAAAACCATATAGTGGATTTTTACTATGTTCATCAAATTTCAATAAGCTTCTGGCAAGATCATACTTAGGAGGAATAGCAATGCAGTTTCCACAAACAACCTGTCCTTCAACAGCAAATGCAAATGGGAATCCGCATATATTGCAGTATGGTGACGTGATAAAATTCAATTTCTGAAAACACTTACCGCAAATTCCGCTATCTTCTGTGATGAGTTCAGAGCATGATGCGCATCTATGTGGTAAAACATAATCAATTACATTAGATAACACCTTAGATAGCACTATCTTCTTCCCATAGCATATTCTATCAACATATCTTTTAAGGGCGCAAAATTCTCTATTACGTTAAAACCAATCTGACGCACTGCATATAGCATCTTAGAATCATTCGAGAACACGGTGTTAATTGCATCAGTCAGCTCAAACATATCGTTATTGTCAGGCTTTCTTAAAGACTCATATTCTCCAAGCGCATAGTCATTTATACCGTATTCGTGTATTAACTTACTTAAGATCTCAATATCCTTAATTCCTTGATTCAGGCCCTGCCCTGCCAGCGGATGCACTATGTGAGCGGTATCTGCAATTAGTGCTACCCTCTTATTGTAATATTTCTTTGTAGAATATGCTTTTAGCGGAAATGCAGCAACCTCACTCTTTATCGTTATTTTGCCAAGAAATTCACCAAAGTTTTGCTGAATCAAATATGTAAACTCATCTTTAGGAAGATTCATCATCACATCTTTTTGCTCTGATTTAATCGTCCATACTACTGATGAAATATTCTGATCAAGAAGGGGAAGTATTGCAAATGGACCACTTGGCATGAAATGCTCCACCGCAGTGCCTTCATGCTTTTTTTCGTGATGCACAAGAAATGTTATCGCATGTTGATCATATGACTTTTCCACATCACTACTAAAATATCTGCTCTTAATTTCGGAACTGCGACCATCGCAAGCTATCAAAAGATCAGCATGATATTTTTCTCCATTACCTAGCTTTATATCACACCCTAACTCCGTATTCTGAATTACTTCATATTTTGTGCTATCTATAATCTTGATCTTATCACTACTAGATGTCAGAGAAAAAAGACATTTTTTAAAATCCTCATTCTGCAGCAAGTATCCCATTTTCTTACTGTCACTCAAAGTAGACGAAGAAAGATGAATCATATCTGAGCTGCTATTATCAGCTACATAAATATCATTAAAATTACCTGCAAATTTAGATAATTCCTCCCAAACACCAACATTCTCAAAGAAATTTTTAGAATGCGCAGTCAGCGCAGTTGTTCTAATATCGCTAAAAAAGTCTTTCTCACTTGCGAAGCGATGCTCAATGATAACAGACGGAATATTACATTTAGCAAAAGCAAGCGCCGTAATCATACCGCTAAGACCGCATCCAGCTATAATGACCTTCTTATTAGGTAGCATCTTGTTCCCTGCTTTTATTCTTCTTCTGTATAAAGAATTTTAAATATGCATTTGCAGCGACTACACTTAATAAAAAATAGATAAGTGCAATATCTATGTAAGAGCTGTTGACCTTTACAGAACCCAAGAAACAAATGAACAAAGACGTAACGCTCGTACCAACATTTAGAAATAGCAACTGAGTGAATACATCCCTATACACACATGCACCTAACATAATTACAGATGCAAAAATTAAAATAGTAACTAAAATAATATCAAACATATAGCTAAAATTACTTTATTATTCTCTTCACTCTTGACTCCATCTCACCTTGAGCTAAATCATTCATAAATTGCTTATCAAGAGCATGAACATAGAATGTTTTATTATCTACAGAGAGAGTAACGGTACCAGGGGTTAGGGTGATTGAATTTGCATATATTACATCTCCAACATTGTTCTTAATCTTAGGCTTCACATCATCAAAAACTGGACTGATTGATAAGCTCCTACGACAAGCAATTTTTATGACCGCAATAGAAGACATTATTATCTCTTTCAATAACCATATAAAATAAGTTACCGATCCAAGCTTAAAATGATTACGCTTTGGTATTACCTCAAGCTTTAAAGCGAAAATGAATGTCAGTAATGATGCACCTATCAAGAAAGCTACCGATTGTTTATTTAAATCAGAGATTCCGACGAGTCCCAGCCAAACGAGAATCAGCGAGCAGAAAAAAAAGAACTTATATTTCATATCTATTTACTTCTACTCCCCTTGAGCGAGAGAGTATCCTTTCTTACCATCAAATTCATAGAGATTCTCTATTTTGATGAAATCAATATCAGATTTAGCAAAATTCTTGAGCAGCACAACGATTTGATCATGTGCGGCATTACCAGATTTTGGCATAAATCTACAACACCAATGGTCTGAATCCATTTTATACTCACTATCCCTTGGCCATAACTTTAGTCCTTTACAAGATATTGTTGTAAGTCTCAGCTCACCTATATCAAGCTTCTCTATTTTCTCTGCTACTTTATGCGCAGAATCAGTATGCATATCAATAAACGCATCCACGCCAACTAATGTTTTCTCTTCACTGTTATCAATCTTGTAAGTAAACTGTTTCTGTTTTGCAGAACTTGCTGCATAATTAGCAACTTTTAATTTACTAGGGTTTTTACCAAGTCTTTTTATAACCTCATTTGCAAATTCAGATGTTCCAACTTTTTTAGATGATATTTTCTTATTATATACATCAACAGTATTTACTCCATCCTCTATTGTTTTTTTCCAAGCATTTTCTATCATGGACGCAATATCGCCCTGCCCTATATGAACAAGCATCATAATTGCAGCATTAAGCAGCCCCGAAGGATTTGCAATATCTTTATCTGCTATATCTGGAGCAGAACCATGCACCGCTTCAAACATTGAGTAATCTTTTCCTATATTAGAAGAACCTGCAAGCCCTACTGAGCCAGAGATTTCTGCACTAACGTCAGATATAATATCCCCGAATAGATTTGACGTTACTATCACATCAAATATCTCCGGATTATTTGCAAGTCTTGCCGTGCCTATATCAACAATATAATGATCACTCTTGATTTTTGGGTACTCCTTTGCGATAGAGTCAAATACCTGATGAAAAATACCATCAGAGAATTTCATTATGTTGTCCTTGCTAAAACAAGTAACTTTCTTCCGCTTATTTAAAAGAGCATATTCAAATGCATATCTAACAATCTTTTCGCATCCAGTTTTACTTATCAGCTTAACTGATTCTCTCATATTCCTAGTGTGACGATACTCTATCCCAGCATATAAATCTTCCTCATTCTCTCTTATAATGACGATATCTTGCTTTGGGTGATAAGTCTCAACAAATGGATGATAAGAAATTGATGGACGAATATTAGCATACAGCCCCAGTGTTTTTCGCAAAGTAACATTAAGACTTTTATACCCTCCACCTTGAGGAGTGGTAATCGGAGCTTTCAAAAGTATTCCCGTACGCTGTATAGATTCCCATGCATCTGGACCAATCCCAGAGCTGTACTTCTTTTCATAGAGCTTTTTACCAACTTCAATGATTTCTACCCTTACCTTAGCTTCTGCTTTTTTCAAGATATGCATAACTGCATTCATGATCTCAGGTCCTATCCCATCACCATATGCAACTGTAATCGGAGTCACTTTATCAGACATACTCTTATCTCACATTTATTCTTTTGTGTGCTTCAAAAGCTGACCATAGCTAGTATTCAGTAGCTTCACACCATATATCCACACAAAACATGTTATCACAAACATTATCATCAGAAAACCTGCTATGTCCTCATGATGGGCAGATGGAAAGATAGTAAATGTAATCATTTGCATAGATGCACCAACTGACTTACCTAGCTTTGCCCCAAGAACATCAACAGCTGCCTTTCCCTTTGTTTTCATCTCTTGACCAAGAGGGATATACACCATCTCTTTTGTTGGATCAAATAGGGAGTATTTTACCCCCTTACCAAGCACATTCTGCAAGCCCCCTATGAATACGATTATTACTAAGGGTGATAAATATGTAATATCTGCAAGTATGATGTTCAAATAATCTTCTACTAAAACAAATGAAAAAAACATTCCACCAGCAATCAAGATCATAATAGGGGTAAGAACAGCACCCCAGAACCACCCGAACACTCTAAGAATAGTGCTACCTATAAATATGAATAGTAAGGCAGATACGCCAGTCCAAAATAACACATTACCTTCATACGCCATGAAGTCCTTATTCTCAGGATATAATGCTTTAGCTCGTGACAGCCAAAGTCCCTCAATAAGATTTACCGACGTACTATAAGAAATCATTAATATGCATATAATAGCTAGATATTTAGATGTAAAAACCATCTTAGCGCTTTCTTTGAGAGTAAGTTTTAAAATATCCGTACGCTCATTTTTGAATTTTATTCCCTTCAATGTCTCAATATTCTTAACCTCCACAAAACGATGGAGTGCAAGACATATAAATCCTGAAAATAACATAAGAATTGTCATGGATTTCAGCACTATCTCTGAGTTATCTTCTATCCCGCAAAAGAATGGCATCAGAATGTGATCACACTGTGTAAAATACACTATTACAGCACCAGAGATCAGTAAATTAGTCTGACCAAACAACCCAAAAAATACATAAAATCTTTTTGCTTCTTCTGTTTTTGTAATCTTGTTAGCAAGCTGCCAAAAGAATAGAAAAAATACAATTACTGGCCAGAGCTCACCCATAATATAGAATAATATGAAACTCCACTTGCCCCACATCACTATAAACCATTTCAGATGTGGCATCAGTTCAATATAATGCTGCACTAATTCTGGATCTGGATGAAACCATGCTTGATTAGGATAAATAACGAATGCAAATAGAGTAAAAAATCCAAGAAAAGTGCTTACAACAATTCTAAATACTTGCTCTGTGGTCATAACATTACAAAGAGCTGTATATATCATGACGAACAATATCCCCATAGGCATCTCTCCCCATAACTTTATGAAGCTTAGGATTTCAGTACCTATCGTTGTCACTACTAAACCATTTTTCATACTTCGTACTAAGTTTTGGTTCAATAATATTGATAGCATCAAAAAAGCCATCGGAAGAAATTTTACCAGCTCATAAGAGCCTATAGGCCATAATGCGTATCTTAACTTACTACGCCTCGCTCTGTTTATCAGTGCAATCATATTTTGTTTCCTGATATTAGGATTATAAATAACTCACCCATTAGAACTATGCTCAGAATATACGAACAGAATGAAACTAAAGCAATATGTGTCCAGTGTCAACCTGGGTTGCAATAGATCGTGTGGCTCTATGCTTTAGAGATCCCGTATAATCCTCGCATAGTAGTGCTCCAATTTACGGGATGACAGTAAGTCATTTGTCTTTCCGCACGTGACCAATCCCTCTCCCCTTGTCATTCCGTAAGCGACTGCTAAGGGAGCTATACGGAATCTCATATCGGTAGAATCAACCTCTATACTCTAGAGAGATCTCGTATAATTCTCGCATAGTAATGCTCCAATTTACGAGATGACATTGAGGACTATTCATAAGTAATATTCGGATTTATGGAGTGCCCCCATAAATTTTCTTAGCTTTTCCATAGACATATGTGGAATACCTTCACTCTACAAAGCAAGAGAAAATAGAGAATTGCCTTAAAGAGCGAAGGAGAAAAAGTGATTTCCCGCTTCTCGCTTTTCCTTTACTTCCCGGAATTATTTGTTATATACTCAACCAGTCTTGCCTATGTCAGGTAATTAAATTATTACATTAAAATGAATATTCACGAATACCAAGCAAAACAAGTTCTGAAAAAATACGGCGTTCCAGTATCACATGGGATTGTTGCTTTGAAGGAAGATGATATTGATAATCTAATTAAGGATTTTGATGCCAAATTATATGTGGTCAAAGCTCAAATTCATGCAGGTGGAAGAGGAAAAGCCGGCGGAGTCAAAGTAGTTAAAGACAAAGAAGAAGCTAGAAAAGCTGCGCATGAAATGTATGGCAAAACTCTTGTTACCCATCAAACAGGGCCTGTAGGTCAAAAGGTAAGAAGAGTATATATAGAATCTGGTTGCGATATAGAAAAGGAATATTATTTCAGTGCAGTACTTGATAGATCCTCTAATTCCATAACTTTCATGGCATCAACAGATGGTGGAGTTGATATTGAAGAAGTAGCAGAAAAAACTCCAGAAAAAATCATTAAAATTTCTGTTGATCCAGCAACTGGTATACAGTCATTCCATTGCAGGTCGCTTGCATTTGGTCTAGGGTTCAAGGGAGAGCAAGCAAAGCAGATGATGAAAATCGCAAAATGTGTTTATGATGCTTTTATGTCTACAGATGCTTCTCAAATAGAGATCAATCCTCTTGTTGTAACTAATGAGGGAAACCTCTTAGCACTTGATGCAAAAATCAATTTTGATGAGAATGCTTTGTTCCGCCATCCTGATATCTCCGAGCTGAGAGATGAAGATGAAGAAGATCCGCTTGAGATTCGCGCAAGTAAGTCAGAACTGAGTTATATCAGAATGGATGGGGATATCGGATGTATGGTCAACGGCGCAGGTCTTGCAATGGCTACTATGGATATAATAAAGCTTTACGGGGGAGAACCTGCAAACTTTTTAGACGTTGGTGGAGGCGCAGATAAAGAGCGTGTTACAGAAGCATTTAAAATAATTTTATCAGACAAATCTGTTAAAGGAATATTGGTGAATATTTTTGGCGGTATTATGCGCTGCGACATAATCGCAGAAGGTATAGTTGCCGCTGCTAAAGAAGTTGGAATTAATATACCATTAGTAGTGAGATTAGCAGGAACAAATTTTGAACTAGGGAAGAAAATATTAGCAAATTCTGACCTAAAAATAATAGCAGCAGATGACCTTGGTGATGCTGCAGATAAAATTATAAAAGCTATATAAATTTGGGGCGATAAAAAATATGTCAATATTAGTAAACAGAAATACAAAAGTAATTTGCCAAGGGTTCACTGGCTCTCAAGGAACATTCCATTCAACTGGCGCAATTGAATATGGAACAAAGATGGCAGGTGGAGTTACGCCAAATAAAGGCGGGCAAACTCACTTAGATTTACCAGTGTTTAATACTGTAGAAGAAGCGGTACATAAAACAGAAGCAAATGCAAGCGTTATATATGTTCCACCGCCATTTGCAGCAGACTCTATTTTAGAAGCAATTGCTGCAAATATAGAGCTTGTAGTGTGCATTACAGAAGGTATCCCAGTGACTGATATGCTGAGAGTAAAACGAGCATTAGTGGGTTCTAAAACTAGGCTTGTTGGGCCTAACTGCCCTGGTGTGATTACTCCAGAAGAATGTAAGATAGGCATCATGCCTGGTCATATTCACAAAAAAGGCAGAATAGGTATCGTATCTAGATCTGGTACTTTGACATATGAAGCTGTTGCTCAAACTACAGCAGTTGGCCTTGGGCAATCAAGCTGCATAGGTATTGGTGGAGACCCCATAAATGGCACGAATTTCATTGATTGTATAGATTTATTCATTCAAGATGAAGAAACGGAAGCGATTATTATGATTGGCGAGATTGGCGGAAGCGCTGAAGAAGAAGCTGCAGAATTCATAAAACAATCCAAAACAAAAAAACCTATTGTAGGCTTTATAGCAGGCGTTACTGCACCTCCTGGAAAGAGAATGGGTCATGCAGGTGCAATCATTTCTGGTGGAAAAGGTTCTGCTGAAGACAAGCTTGAAGCACTTAAATCTGCTGGAGTTGCAATATCGGACTCACCTTCTGAGATTGGCAAAACTATGCATAATTTGGTTAAATAAAATTTAATCATACAAATCATGCAAAAAGAACAGCTGATCTTAGTTGATGAGAATGATGTGCCACAAGGGATAGAAGAGAAGCTAGAGACTCATAAAAAGGGTCTTCTTCATCGTGCATTTTCTATCATAATTTACAATAAAGACCACAAGATGCTGCTTCAAAGAAGGGCTGATGTAAAATACCATTCAGCTGGTTTGTGGGCAAACTCCTGCTGTGGTCATCCAAGAGTGGGCGAGAGTGATATTGAGGCAGCCAAGCGCAGGCTACATGAAGAACTAGGATTTTCTTGTGATTTATTAAAAATTACAGAAGTAACTTATAATCTTACGCTGGATAACGGCTTATATGAGCATGAATATACACATATTTTTGCAGGTAGATATGATGGAGATGTTAACCCTAATCCAGACGAGGTGTCAAAAATTAAATGGATATCTTTAGAATCTATATTAGAAGATTTTAAGATCCATCCTGAAAGTTATGCAAAGTGGTTCCAGCTATATCTAAAAGATAGCAAATTAATCTCTCAAATTTTGCAATAAATATTCCTATACTCACGGAATATCGAGTCATAAAACCTATACGCTAAAAGAACTTCCACAACCACACTGCCCTTTCTGATTTGGATTGGTAAATGTAAACCCAGATTTGAATTGCTCTTCAATATAGTCCATTTTTGTACCAATTAAATACATCAAAGCTTTTGGATCAATAAAAACTGTAACGCCTTTTTCTTGTATCACTTCATCAAATTGATTTTTCTCATCTGCATATTCTACAAAATACTTCATACCAGAACATCCACCAGATTTAACCCCAACCCTGATTCCTGCAGATGGCTTATCACGTTTTGCAAGCAGCACTTGCACTTGATGCACTGCTGCATCTGTTAAGGACATTACATGCTTCTTATGCATTCTGCTTTTTCTTATAGTCACTCACCGCAGCTTTTATCGCATCTTCTGCAAGCATTGAACAATGGAGTTTCACAGGCGGCAGAGATAAATGTTTAGCAATATCATTATTTTTTATACTAAGCGCATCATCTATGTTCTTACCCTTTACCCAATCACTGACCAGAGAACTCGATGCAATAGCAGAGCCACAACCAAATGCCTTAAATTTTGCATCAGTTATTACGCCATTCTTATCTACTTTGATCTGTAACTTCAAAACATCACCACAAGCTGGTGCACCAACAAGACCAGTTCCAACTGTTTGATCTTTCTTATCAAGCACCCCCACATTGCGTGGGTTCTCATAATGATCTATCACTTCGTCACTATATGCCATTTCCAATTACCTTTAATTTTCAGTTCAAAATTTTGCCACAAATAACCCACATAGTCAATTTATATGGATGACACTTCACTTATCATACAATCCATTGTCATTCCGCAAACGACTTTCTTAGTCTCCACTGTCATTCCGCACGTGACCCCACCCCCATTGTCATTCCGTAAGCGACCGCTAAGGAAGCTATACGGAATCTCATTCAAGCACCATCAACCTTCATGTTCTGAAGATCCCGTATAATCCTTGTATAGTAATACTCAAATTTACGGGATGACAAGAAAATCTATCATTCTGTAAACAACTACTAAGGTAGCTCATTAACTATAAATTAGTGAGCCGCCCATTTTATCTCATTAATATCAATACCTTCTTGCACCATCTCCCAAAGTGGGCTCAATTCCCTTAATTTGTTAATATTTGCGAGTATCAATTCTGATGCAAAATCCACCTCTTCTTCCGTTGTAAATCTACCGAATCCAAACCTAATTGATGTATGAGCCATTGCATCACCAACTCCAAGCGCACGCAGTACATAAGATGGCTCAAGAGAGGCAGATGTGCATGCAGAGCCAGAAGAAACCGCCAAGTCCTTGATCGCAAGAATCATAGACTCCCCTTCGATATAAGAAAAACTTAAATTCAGATTTCCATGATGCCTTTGTTCTTTATCGCCATTTAATAATACATCTTTTGCATTGGACTGGATCGTATTTAAGAACTTATCAAATAACTTCTTCACATGTCTTGTATCTTTTTCCATCTCATTCGACGCAATCTCCGCTGCCTTGCCAAAACCTACTACAAGTGGCGTTGCAAGAGTACCAGAACGAAAACCTCTCTCTTGCCCTCCCCCATTGATCATAGGAGTAAGTCGTACTCTTGGCCTGCGTCTTATATATAATGCGCCAACGCCATTTGGACCATATATTTTATGACCAGAAATACTTGCAAGATCAATATTGCATTCTTCAACATTAATTGGAATTTTTCCGAATCCTTGTGCGATATCAGAATGAAAAAATGCACCTTGCTCCCTACAGATCTTTCCTATTTCTTTCAGTGGTTGAATCACACCAATTTCATTATTTACCGCCATAACAGAAACGAGCATAGTATCCTCTGTCACACTATCACGCAGTAAATCTAAATCCACAATCCCATTTGGTTGGACAGGCAAATATGTTACCTTAAAACCTTCCTGCTCAAGATGACGGCAAGTGTCAAGAATACATTTATGCTCTGTAAGCACAGTTACTATATGTTTTCTTTTATTACCATAGAATTTTGATATTCCTTTAAGAACCATATTGTTTGACTCGGTAGCGCCAGATGTGAATATAATCTCCTTAGAAGATGCACCAATCAAATTTGCGACTTGGGATCTTGCAAGCTCACATGCCTCCTCCGCTTCCCACGCAAATGAGTGGCTTCTTGAATGAGGATTGCCGAATTTGGTGGTAAAATATGGCATCATTGCATCTACAACCCTTGGGTCGGTCTGAGTAGTTGCCTGATTGTCAAGATAAATTGGAAACGTGCTACCTGAGTCAACCACATTCTGCCTTAACTTCGTTAAATTCATTGTATTGCTAGTCATAATCTGTCCATTTATTTTTTTATATATTGCAAAAAATTTTTCAATATCACCTTTTGTTGAACTTCTCCCTAATGAAATTCTGATTGCAGAGTCTACCTCACCCTCTTCATATCCCATAGCAGTTAGCACATGTGATGATGTAGTTTTGCCAGAAGAACATGCAGACCCACTACTAACTGCCACACCTTTTAAATCAAGAGCAATTAGCTGAGTTTCTGCATTCTTATTTTTATTAATTATCAGACTGGTATTTGGCAAGCGATCTACATCTATACCAACAATATCCACATCTAAATCACTGCCCCGTAGATTACGCTCTAATTCATCTCTAAGCTCCTTCATATGGTTAGTTTGCGAAGATAAATCTTTCTGCGCAATAGATGCAGCCTCTCCAAAGCCAATAATTGCTGGCACATTTTCAGTTCCAGCACGCATATTCTTTTCCTGCCCTCCGCCAAGAATAAGAGGCTTTAGAGCTATATCAGATTTTTTTATTAATGCTGCAGCACCAATCGCACCACCAAATTTATGTGATGCAACAGACATAAAGTCCAGATTGAGATCCTGAATATCTACTTTTATCTTACCTACTGCTTGAATGGAATCGCTATGCATAAATGCACCATGATTATGCGCTAATTGCGATATTTTCTTAATAGGCTGAATTATACCAGTCTCATTATTTGCAAGCATAACTGAAACTAGCTTCTTTTTTGCTTTAGATCTTTTTAGCTTAGACTCTAAATCTGACATATCTAATATGCCATTTTTATTGACCTTTATGACATTTGCATAATGTTTGTATACATAGATAGAGTGATGTTCAGTTGCAGATAGAAACACCTCACTATCAGAATCATTTATGAAATTTGAAATAACAAGGTTATTAGCCTCAGTACCGCTTGAGGTGAAAATCACCTGATAATCCCTAAAAATATCTACAAAGCCCAGTAGCTTTGCAATAGATTTACGTGCATTCTCAAGCAAAGCCAACGCTTTGCGCCCATATGAGTGAATAGATGAAGGGTTCATAGGATATTGTAAAAACTTGTCCATTTTGCTTCTTACATCTGGATGCAAAGGAGTAGTAGCATTATGGTCAAGATATATCATAATAAATTTCTCCTCTAACCTATAACAATTTTCCAGACATCACATCTGCTACAGAAATACCTGCAAAGTAATTTCTAATTTGCCTGCTCAAACCTTTCCACAAATTATGAGTTTTACAATTCACCCCCCCTTTACGGCAGTTATTGTCTTTTGAGCATCTGGTCATTTTTAAATTTTCTTCCATAGCATCAATAATAGATTCTATAGTGATATCACCTGATGAACTGTTTAAGTAATATCCACCCCCTGGACCTTTAACGGCAGAAACTAAACCTGCTTTTTTGAGTTTTAAAAATATCTGTTCTAAATAATTCAGAGGAATCGTCTGACGCTCCGAAACATCCGCAAGCTTGATCGGAATTGCAGCAGAATCAGATGCTAGTTCCATAATAGCCATAACGGCGTATCTGCTTTTTGTAGTTAGCATCATAGTTAGTGTATCCGAACAAATATCACGACGAATGCTACATTACCCAAGTAAAACAGTCAAGTATTTAATGTTCTTAAGATATCGATTCACCTTAAACAAAAACTATGGATAAGAAGAAGTGAAGAAGTACTTCCTCCTTACTGGCGTTGCCTGCATGGTTCTAAAAAGTTTAGAAAGTCGTAGTACACAGCCATCAATAAACCGTAAACGATTCGC
>JAOMYS010000021.1 GCA_028372485.1 Rickettsiaceae bacterium
TATCGGTAGAATCAACCTCTATGCTCTAGAGAGATCTCGTATAATTTTTGCATAGTAATATTTGAATTTACACCGATGACCTCGGGGATTTTTTAAATCTTTGTAGAGCCAGACAATACCGAGGGAACAGAGAATTATTTTTTACTCAAGAAATATAGTACCAAAATATGTTTTTTGTTCTTTGACTCTAACAATTTTTTTGATATCCTTTAAGCGTGCATGGCGTTAATCGAAGCGGAAAGATGTTGTTTTTTTGTTTTAGAAATTCAACTTTTGGAAATTCTGTAGTGGACAGCATGTACATTTTCTGTATCATTTGCATAATTACTATTGCTTGACGGAGTATTTTTATGAGTTCTTTAAAAAAAATCGTTGTTTTGGGTGTGTGTGGTCTTCTGTCTTCTAGCGTGTCATATGCTGCTGAGATGAAATCTTCTGGGATACCAGTTACATCTAGTCTTAACATTACTTTATCTGCCTATGCTAATTTTGAAGCAGCGCTTAGAAATCAGAATCATTTAACGTCTGATGAGAAGAGGCTTTCAAGTAACAGAGATTTTTTCGCATTTTCAAGCAAATCAGCATTGATAGCTGATATTTCGAACAAGATGAATGATGTAACCTATGGTGGGAAAATAGCTTTAGTTCCTACTGCAAAAAAATCAGGTTCTCCTAGTTATAATGGTTCTCATATATATGTGGAAAGTGATTTTGGAAAAGTAGAGATGGGGTCTCCAATGTCTCCTTCTTGTAGTATGATGGTAGACGGAAGTGAAGTTGCAGCTGGCTCTGGCACTTGGGATGATTATGCAAAATTTGATACAAAGCATTTAATGGGTGATTCAAAAATTGAACCTTCATTTGCATCTTTTACGGAGTTTTTTCTAGACAGCAAGCTTACAACTAAATCTAGCAAGAGAGCATATAGTAGCGAACCAGCTAGAACTATTGTATATTACACGCCTAAAATTAATCTTTCTGACTCTTCGAAACTTCGTGTAGGTATATCTTATACTCCAGATTCCAGTAACACTGGTGCTGATAGTTCAAGCACACACTCTAGTGGTGTTGCGACAAAAGAAGTTGGATTGCCAGATGTATATAGCTTTGAGATAGATAGCACAGTGAAGGACGCTGTATCTGGTGGCGTGACGGTGGAACAAAATATAACAGATGGTGTGGATGTTAAGCTTGCTTTAACAGGTGAATATGGTAAATCTGCTGGTCAAGCAAAATTGTTAAAAGAAAAAGATGATAAAAATCCTTCTATATTGAAGCTTAGTGATTTACGTACTTTCAATGTTGGTGGTGTGATGAATTTTGGTAATTACTCTTGTTCTGGCTCTTTTGGGTCACTTGGAAAGAGCTTAACTACTCCAGAATTTCATAAGACAGGTCGTAACACTTGGTACTATTCTGGATCACTTGCTTATAAGCAGGGTCCGTTTGCAGCTTCAGTGTCTTATTTTAAATCTGATCAATTTAAGAATACTGTGGATACAATATCTATCGGCACTAATTACTTGCTTGCGCCTGGTTTTCAGCCATATGCTGAAATTTCTAGCTTTACTCTAAAAGGAAGGCCAGAATATTATAATGGCGACTCTCCTTCTTCTAAGAAGTCCACTCGTGGTACGGTTGCTTTAATTGGTGCTAAGCTAAAACTATAGGTTTTGCTCAAAGAGAGCATATAATTTCATAAGATGAATATGGGCTTGTTTAGAAGTTTTTTTCAAGGTGTAGTTTCTCTTGCTGCACCTTATTACGTGGCTGTACCAGCCATATTGCTATTTTTTTTACTAACGCACTCGCGCTCATCTTGCTCAGCAAATGAAGAAGTCGTAGAGTCTAGTATCCAACCTGAGCATAAAAATTCTACAGAAGCTTCCGAAGAGATAGATATTGACTCTTTGTTAGATGACCTTACTGCCGAACATATAGAAAAGAAAGACATTGCAAATAGCGCTATGGAAGCTACTCAGAACGCAGATGATACCCAAGCATCACTTGATACATCAATTACTGCTGACCAAGCTAATATGATTATCCTTAATAAAATTACTACAAAATCACAAAACGTGGTCTTTCATTTAGGAGAAAAGCAATTTTTTGGTAATCTTTCTATAGAGATTCACAAATGTGTTAGAAATACTGATCCATTCAATCCTAATGATTTTATGTTGCTTACAGTGTTGAACAACAAAATTGATGATGACGGTGAATTAATTTTTCACGGTTGGGTAGTATCTTCTGCTCCAGCATTATCTAATCTAGAGCATCCGATCTATGAAATAATACCAAAACAGTGTATTGTTGATCAGGATTCAATAAAGTAAATATAGTTTATGTTATCTAATTTAATTTTTATCCTTCCTATCTTAGGTTTGATTGCAGGTCTTTCTCTTAGTGTGACAATCCCTATATTCATAATCGGAACTTTATATGCAATAAGGAATGATATGGAGATAGCGTATGGGGGATTTAAGATGGAATTTGCTTTGCTTCTATTGCTTGCAGTTAGTTGTTTATGGTCAATAAATATTTCAAGCAGTATCACTTCTGTAGCAAAGATTTTCTCTCTATCCTTTGTCTCGTACATACTTATCACTAATGCAAGGCTAGTGTTAGATAAATTATCGATCAAATCTAATATTTTATTACTCTCAATAATATTTGCTTTAACAGTGTTTTATGTCGAACTCATAGGAGGTGGAGCAATTAGCTCATGGTTCAGAGATGTAATACAAAGAAAGGAGAGTCGCGAATTTTATCTACATTATTTAGATAGGGGTTGTAGCTTGTTAGCTATGCTTGCGTGGCTAGTGATAGCGCAGCTATTAAAAGAAGATAAAAAAATAGAAGCTATATTACTATATATAGTGGTTTTTATTACCTTGTATTTATCCGATAGCCTATCTGGATTTGTCGGATTTATTCTTGGTGGATTTGTATTCTTGCTTACTAGATATAGTTTCTTCAGCAATCCTAAATTTTTATCCTCTATTCTAATAGCTGGTGTGACTCTTTTCTTATGTCTTGCAGTTACGATGAAACCATATAAATTATCAGATGAGATGAATTTTCTCCCAATGTCTGCAAAGCATAGGCTGTTTATTTGGAATTTTACCGCTGATAAAGCATATGAAAAACCTCTGTTAGGATGGGGACATAATTCATCCAGAGATTTTGATATAAAAGAATCTGATATGATAGATTATGCAAATCATGTGCTTAGCCCCCTTCCTGTACATCCTCACAATAATATTTTGCAAATTCTTCTTGAAAATGGATTTATCGGTTTCGTGATTTATATGGCGTTAATATGTAGGTATCTATTTTTATGGAATAACTTATTCTGTAATACGATCACAAATCAAAACCTTGCTATAAGATCATCCGGGTATGCATGTTTTGCTACATTCTTTATTATCTCTATGATCTCATTTAATATGTGGCAAAGTTGGTGGATCTGCAGCTATTTGTGGATAGCAATATTATTCTCTATGCAGGCAGCAGGCATAAAGCTTAAGCATGAAAGGGCCTAACTCAAAACCACAATACAGATACTATGTATTAGTATACATAATATCTGTGTATCCTAAGCTACGAGCTGTTACAAATGCTGAGTAATCGTCATATACGTCCACTACTATATTAGATATCTTTCTTGGAAATTCTGCTCGCAGTGTTTTGAACATATGATCCACAACACGCATACCGTAATACCTAGTACTACCACGAGGGTTACGTAATGTAACAGTTCCACTCAAGCTAGATAAAAATTCTCTCGCACTATGTAAATTTTCAATTTCATATAACATATTTTATCACCCCATTAATTTACTATAAATTCCTAAGTACATTTGTTACTACTCCCCAAATATGTACCTCTGAATTATTACAAATAGCTATTGGTTCAAATTCTGGATTTTCTGGTAACAAATATGGATCTCCTTCAATGTGTCCTAAACGCTTTACGGTTAACATTCCATCAATCGCTGCAATGATAATTTTTCCATCCGCTGGTTCTATACTGCTATCTACAATCAAAGTATCGCCTTCATATATGCCAGCATTAATCATTGATAGACCACTAACCTTAACACAGAAAGTAGTTTCAGGATTTTTTATAACTAAGCTATTTAGATTAAGCATGTCATCAACGTGATCCTCTGCTTGGCTTGGATATCCAGCTGACACCCTTGAACTAAATAGGGGAATCTTATAAGCATTATGCAATGAATAATCTATTACATCATCAACCAAATGTTCAGGCACTCTTATTGCCTTTGTAGAAGAGCCGTATTTACCTCCCCCTTTAGGCCTTCCTGCGCCCGATCTTTTTCCACCATGAGTCATAAGCAACACCATATTCGATTTTGAAAAGCGTACACTTATTGTGTATCATAGATTTGTAATCGGTACAAGATAAAATTTTTAATAGAGATTTCTTATTATGATTTCAATTATATCTTTTTAAAGATCAAAATATTTTACTAAATCATCAGATGATAGTTTTTTGCGCTCAAGCCCAGACATATCACGTACAATCTCGCCGTGATACATCATGATAGTTCTGTCGCCGTGTTCTAACGCTTGTGTCATACTATGGGTTATCATTAAAGCTGTAAGCTTATGGCGTTTTACTATTTTATCAGTAAGCTGCATTATTTTTTTTGCAATTTTAGGGTCAAGAGCAGCTGTGTGTTCATCGAGTAATAATATCTTAGAACCAAGAAAAGTTGCCATCACAAGACTCAGTGCTTGCCTCTGACCACCAGAAAGGGAAGATACTTTGTCTGTTAATCGATCCTCCAATCCAATATCAATATCAGACAAAGTATCTTTAAATTTTTCTTTTAATTTAGAATTGGCATGTAAGGCAAAACCTCTCTTCCGACCACGCTTTGCTGCTATACTCATACTCTCTTCAATAGTAAGATCAGCGAACGTGCCTATCGTAGGATCTTGAAAAACACGAGATACCATGCCAGATCTCCTTTCTGTAGGCATATACGTAACATTCATATCATCTATAAAAACACTGCCCTGATTTGGGGTAATGTTGCCAGATAATACATTCATTAACGTTGATTTACCTGCGCCATTGCCTCCTATTATTGTAATAAACTGTCCATCTGTTACTTTTAAATTAATTCCTTTTAATGCATGGTGCTCAAGCCCAGTATTTTGGTTAAATGTAACATGCAGCTTCTTTAGCTCTATCATACCACCCTTACCTCAGATTTTTTACGCAATCTTGTGGCAATCATTGTAAGCGCTACGAGCAGCGCTGTAATTAAATTCAAATCAGATGCTTCAAGACCAATATCATGCGCATTAAGCGCAAATGCTATTGCTATGCGATATAATATAGAACCTACTGCACATGTTAGAAGTGAGGTCCATATAAATTTTGGATGAATCAATGCCTCACCAATAATTACTGATGCCAAACCCACTATTATTGTTCCCGTTCCCATTGAAATATCTGCAAAGCCTTGAGATTGTGCAAAGAGCGATCCTGCAAGCGCAACAATACCATTACTCATGCTAAGAGCAATTATCTTCATGCTGCCTACTTTGATACCATAGGTGCTACTAACTTTTGGATTAATTCCTACAGCCCTGATTGCCAATCCAAATTCAGATACAAAAAATCTATGCAAGAATAGTACCGTGAAGAACGTTATGAGTAAAGTTACAACGATAATAGACCAATCACCAAATATAGTGGTAGAATCTATGATAGCTATGTTCGGTCTACCCATGATTCGTAAATTTATTGAGTAAAGAGCAGTCATTGTGAGTATACCTGCAAGAAGACCTAAAATGTTCCATCGCACGTTTAGATAGCCAGTAATAGCTCCAGCGCATCCTCCTGCTAATATTGACATGACTGTAGAGGAATATGGATCATATCCAGCAAAAATCATTGAAGAGCTGACTGCTGCGCCTATAGTGAAGCTCCCATCTACTGTAAGATCTGGAAAATCTATCACTTTGAAGGTAATATATACTCCTATTGCTACGAGAGAATAGATTAGTCCGATCTCTATTGCGCCAAGAAGTTGTAGTTGATTCATTCTTCTTCTCCCATATTAATCCTAGCAGCAATATCTTCTGGTATGGAAATACCTAGTTCTTCAACTATCGTATGATTTATTTTTAACTCGTTAGCATTATTTTTTTGAATTTTATCTGTCAAAGATTTGCCTTCCAAAGTATCTGCTATCATATTTCCTAATTGCTTTCCACTATCAAAGTAGTTAGCTCCTAGTGCCATCATAACTCCTTTATCTACAAAGGCTGGATCATTAGAAATTAATGGGATCTTATGTTCCTTGCTGATAGCTACTATACTATTTATAGAAGATGCTACTATATTATCTTGCGGCAAATATACTATATCCACTTTACCTATCAATTGATTCATAGCATTTTTTACGTCATTTGAATTAGAGATTGATACTTTTTTCAACTGTATGTTATTTTTCTTAAGTACCTCCTCTAATCTATCCGTTGTTTTAACGGAATTAATCTCTCCTGCATTAGATATTACCCCCACCGTATGCAAATCTGGGAAAATTCTAATCGCAAGATCAACTAACTCTTGAACTGGGGGTCTATCAACTACACCCATTACATCTATGTGATCATCGCCAATTATATTGGCTGATTTTGGATCTGTAACTGCAACGAAGGCCAATCTAGCATCACGTGACCTCATAGCTCTCATGGTCTTTAGACTGACTTGAGAAGATGGAGTAGAGATAGAGACCATAAAATCAGGTCTCAGAGATGCATGATGTTTTGCAATCTGAATACCATGACTGATGTTCCCCTGTGCATTATCTAACATCACTTCCGCTTTATTTGGTATAATCTCTCTATCAAGCAAAGCTTTCATCAAGCCAGAATATGCACTGTCTAATGATACATGACTCACAAACTGGTTAATAGTGATTATAGGACGTTTATCTGCAAAGCAAGTATGCGTAAAGCCCATAAGCAATAACAGTATTAATTTTGTAAAAATGTTTTTATTCATGATTAATTTACTTAATAATTGTGACAGATGGTTCATCTAGTAATTTAGGCGGAATTTTGATTTTCATAATATCTGCTGTCCTTTGATTTATAAAAATTTCTGCTTTTGAAGGCTTTTTAACTAAAAGTTTTTTTGATCCGGAAAGTGTTCCCACGAGTAATTCACCTGCAGTTCTACCAACTTCATATTGCGTATAACCAATACAAGCTAATATCCCTTGCTTTACTGAATCAGGATCACTTGAGAATATTGGCATTTTATGTTTTCTAGACATATTCACTAATTTTGGCATTGCGGCAAAAACGGCATTATCTGATGGTATATAAATAGCATCAACTCTACTAAGAAGATTAGAAAATCCTTGAGTGATTTGATTTGAATCTGTAATTGCCATTTCTATATATTTCAAATCTCCAGCCATTGCTTGCTTCATTAGGTTTACAGTTTTTACAGAATTTGCTTCACCCTAATTATACAAAAAACCTATAGTTTGTACCTTGGGCAACAAATCTTGCATCAATTTTATTTCCTCATTAATCAACGGAAAATCTATAGCTCCGGTGATATTTTGAACAGGTTTTGTAAGGTTTTTAACTAAACCCGCAGAGACGGGGTCAGTTACAGATGAAAACACCAAAGGTATCTTAGTACCAATTATTGCATTTTTTATAGTTTGTGCTGATGGAGTAGAAATTGCTACAATTGCATCAGGTGACAATGAAGCAAATTGCCCTGCAATCAAAGTTGCATTTGCTATAGAGCCTTGTGCATTTTTTTCTATGATTTTAAGGTTTTTACCAACCTCATAACCATGTTCACTTAGAACATCCATGATGCCTTTCTCAGCTTGCACTAATGACGGATGTTCAACAATTTTAGTTATGGCAATTACAGCTTGCTCATTCGTACTTTCAAAAATAATACTAATATTTAACAGTGATAATGTTATGAACAAAAGAATAGCCAACCCAGAATAGGTTGTTCTTATAAGAGATTTTATGATCTTTGAAGTTTTAAGAATAGATTCCATGATATTTTCCTGTTTTGTTTGTTGATTCTTTTATTAAATAAATAACTTCCCAAGAAGCATTTACAATGCATGATTAATTGATGATATGAGCCAAAGCTCATAAATCGCCAAAACCTAAACAGGATAAAGGTGTTAATCATGTTGGACATATATCTTACTAGTTTAAATAGTATAAAATCACAAACTACCTAAGGTAGTTTATAATGCATTACTCATAGATAGTCAATTTAAGTTTGGCACGTTTTATGCGCTTGTGGAATTTATAAAAATAAAATCGGAGAAACATATGGCACCTAAAGACGTAATGGCATTGCTTGGTAAATCTTGTGATGTATATAGTCAGAACATAGCTTCTAAACATGCAATTGCTTTTAAAAAGAAAGAAAATATATTTAGCGAATCCACAATAGGTAAAGGTTATGGAAGTGTAACTACTGTAGAGCATAAAACAAGATCAAGCCATGATATACAAGGTAAAACCCTGAATACTGGAGTATTGTCAGATATGGCAATTGATGGCGCTGGAATGTTTGTAGTATCTGGATCTATTGATGGAGAAACAAAATTTGCAAGAAGAGGAGATTTCCGTCAGGATGAATTAGGCTTTTGGAAAAATGGAGCAGGTCAGTTCCTTAAAGCATGGAAAGTGGACGATAATGGAAATTTACCAAAAGATGCAACTTTACTGAATAGCTTGGAGAATGTGAATTTCGCAAATGTTAAGGGTGTGCCAGTTGCAACTACTGTTGCCTCTATTGCAATGAACCTAAATGTAGAACAGGAAGCTCTTCGAGGAAGCGGAGTGGAGGTGCTAACAAATCGTACCGGGTTAAACTCATCTACTGGTCTTAGCGACATCCTGTTACCCGAGGTAACAAATAACAACAGTTTAAAATTAGGGGATAGCTTTTCTTTTACATCTGCTAAAGCAGGAGTACAAAAGGATATAGTTTTTGGCGGAATAGTGATTGCTAAAACAGCGGCTGTGGGCAGTGAAATATTTGGAGCTGCCACTGATCATACTAGTTTTAATTTTGCTGTTCCAAATATTGTAGCTGCTCCAAATGAATTAGTCCATGGTCAGCAACTAAGAATAACAATTGATGGAGGTGCAACATATAGTTTTTCAGCAGTGCCAGGAGCTGAGAGCACCAAGGATAAATCATTTAATACAATTTCTGGTCTTGCAAGAGCAATTGACGCTATTCCAGCCCTTAAAGCTAGAGTAGATAGGCATGGTAGATTATATATAGCACCAACTGACCCCGATAAAGGGCTCGCTTTCAGCGAATCTGGCGGAGCATCCCCTCTAATGGAAAAATTAGGTCTTAAAAATTTAGCCGCTTCTCTCCCAGCTGAGAATCGTTTTAACAATTTAAAAACTTTTAAAGATATAGTGAATAAGAAGGCAGAAGTATATTCTTTAAAAGCGACATTTGAAGATCGGGATATTAAAGTTACTTCTTTGTTATCTGAAAATGATTTTACGATTACAGGTAAATCACCTGGAATACATGCAATTACTAGTGCAAAACTCAATCCTACTGCAAATGAAAAAGGTAGAGCTTCCGTATTTATTGATGCTCCAGCTAACAATTTAAGGGCAGGAGATTTTATCAGAATAAAAGGGGCTTTGGGGCATGCGCAAGCACCAGCTGGTGTATATGTGGTTGGTTCTGTTGATCCACATGGAAATGGATTTACAATTAGCCTTACAGAAAATGGTGGAGCATTTCCAGCAGCAGCAGGTGTCGTCAATTTAAATGTTGCAGCTGCTAGCTGGGAAAAAATAGTTGGTGAAAAATTTGATGAAAAAAATGGTCAAATTACAGCTACTGCTCAAGGCGCTAACGCAACTATTACCTCTGCGGCTCACGGTCTTGCAGTAAATGATGTTATATATGTTGTAGGTGGAACTTTTTATGCTGATGGTAAGGATGTAACTCTCCCAGATGGTTATTACATAGTAAAAGTAGCAGCAAATGCCAATACATTTGAAGTCACGCCAACCGATATTCCAGCAGCAAATCCTGCATCTCCCGGTTTTGCTGGAGACCAAATTCAATTTAGAAAAATTGGTATTACAGGTGGTGCATTTGGCGATACCATGGCAACTTTTAATACCAAAATCTTTGAGGCAATTGGCGAGGCAGCTAATCGTTCTGTTAGAGCATATATACCGAATCATAATTATTCAAAAGGAGATATCATTTCATTTGATAATTTACCTGAAAACGGTCAAGATATAGATGGTATCACGGTAGAAAATGGTAAAAAATACTTGATATCAAATGTTGACGTGAACAAAAATCATTTAGAATTTAAAGTACTTGATGAAAATGATGCGCAAGTTAACGGCGCTGGTACAAATGCACCAGCAGCAAGTAATGCTACAACTCTAAATGACTTAGATCCAATAAATTTTTCTGTTAATGACTTCTCTAGATTATTTGAATATTTCGGAATTAATCAAGTAAAAGCAACTTATGAAAAAACATATGACTCAAATGATGTTACTAAAAATTTAAGTACAGAAGGTAATTTTCATAGAGACTCAGTATTTTCTTTTGCAATAAAAGTTAAGGATAGTATCGGATCATCTCATACAATTATGGCGCATCTGGCAAGGCTTGGGAATAATAAGTGGGCAGTTGAACTTACCTTCCCAGCAGACAAGGACGGTGTATTTAACATAGAAACAGATAATGATGGGCTACTCGCATCAGGAGTTCTAGAATTTAATCTTGACGGATCTTTAAAAGAGCCTGTAGCTGGTTTTGACAAGTCTATTCAAATACATTATACCAATGGTAGTGCTTTAGGAGAGATAGCTATTGACTGGGCTAATGAACTCAGCGCAGTAACCACAGGTCAAGTCACGCAATCAAAAAGTGCGCATAATCTTGAAATGGTTCAGGTAAACGGCAAGGGTGCTAGCTCTCTTACTTCTCTTGAGGTATCTGATACGGGAAAAATCAGTGCTGTATTTGATAATGGCGAGTCACGTGTGCTTTACCAAATACCTATTGCTATGTTTGCAGATATTAACGGTCTTACATCTGGTGCTAATGGCACATATGATGTAACAGTTGAATCTGGAGAGGCTATGATAAAAAACCCAACAGTAGCAGGGGCAGGTACTATTATCTCAAGAGCATTAGAAGACTCAAACTTTGATACAACCGCAGAATTATTGGCAATGAAAGATAACTGTAATGAGATTCAAGTAAATGCTAGAGTGAATGGAATGCAAAGTAGTACTCTAAAAACTATATTAAATGAGACTTCTGGTGGATAATAGCTTCATAACTTAATAATTAAACGATGATTTTATGAATAGAGTATTATGGTGGATTCTTATATTTGCTACGTTAATAGTAATATATGCATTCAGGTTTGAACTGGAATTTGTAAAAGATAGGGTATTAGCCGTCTTGATACCATCTTATAGCTGGACGAATGATCAGGGAGAGCTTGTTGTTGCAAGAAACCAAAATGGTCATTTCTATGTTGATACCTATGCAGTTAGTAATCATAAGGTTAACTTTTTGATAGATACTGGTGCAACTGATATTGCGCTCACAAAAGATGCTGCTATTAAATTTGGGATAGATGTATCTAAACTGAGTTATACAAAAAGATATAGTACTGCTAATGGTATTAGCTATGCAGCTCCAACACGTATAAAACAAATCACAATCGGCAAAAAAACATTTTATAATGTGGAAGCACATGTCACATCTGGTGGGCTTGATACGCCTCTGCTTGGTATGAGTTTGATTGAAGATTTCAAAGATTTTAAAATCACACAAGATTTACTGATTCTTAGTTATTGATCTTCCATTCTTTAATGTTACTTTTCTTTATACATCTTACAACTCATTGCGAGTTTTAATTCATACTGCACAAGATGACTAAAGCCTTGCGCCTACAAGCGGCGTGAGTATATTGTTGTTTGCAAATAATATTTAAAGATGACAAACTAAATGACAAGAAAAAGGCAGCACAATAAGATCCCCGTGGTTTTGAAGGAATGTGAGTTTAATGAATTTGTCTTACCGCACTTAAAAAAGGGTTCACGCGGACCAGATAAAAAGATATCGTTTTTTAAGCTATTCAACTACATTCTTAAGCTCATGCATACTGGATGCCAGTGGGAGCAAATTCCAATAGAGATAGACGAGAGTGGCAAGCCAGAAATTCATCATACTAATATTTTTAATGCTTTTAAGTTTTGGGTTAAGCACGGATGTCTCGATAAGATCTTCGAGGCATCAGTGATGAAGCTATTTAACGCTGAAATACTTGATACCGATATAATACACGGCGACGGCACTTGCACTGCCGCTAAAAAAGGGGCGATAATTTAGGCTA